>JAEUSQ010000056.1 GCA_016788705.1 Bacteroidetes Order II. bacterium | reverse complement strand
GGCAACGCTGACGAAATGCGTGGCTCTTGCCATTTCGATAGCCATGTTCCAGTTCTGCACGCTGTTTTGCGCTTAAATTGATCTCTAATTTTCTACCCATGTATTTTTAGGGGTATTAAAATAGTAGTCAATTATTTTATTACCGTACTTATATGACTTTTTTATATAATTTCTTAATGTGTTTTGGAGCATAAATTTACCCTACATATTTTTGAATCATGCTCCCTATTACCATCCTAACTTTTATAATAAAAAAGCTGTGGTTGGTGAAAAATTTAGCGTTTTGTATGGTTTTAATACGGATATCATGAGTGATTGTGTTTTTAAACAAACGCCCCACCTGCGATTAGAAATCTCGGACGAGACGGTTGTGAAGTCACTTTTACCACCCATAGACCCTAAAAAAACACAAGAAGAGCGTTCTTATCGTTCACATCCGCTTGTGGCACGGCGTCCGGGAAAAGCAGAACTTTACCTACATTATACCAAACTTTATCCACGCAAGTACCACATTGGCCGCGTTTGGGTGAGCGAGAAACCGCCCGAGAAGCCTTAGTATGGCCCAAAGGAAGGCGTGGTGAGATAGGTTGCCCGTACTTCTAGGCGGTTGTTACTATGCGATAGAATTTGCCATTGTTGGATTGTGTTTTGTTCCGGGAATTCCGAATAGGTGACGATCAATTTATCGGGTTTGGATAATTGCCAAGTCCCCTTTAGTTTGTAATAGACCAAGGGCGGGGTTCCACAAAAACCAAACGTGTTCATCTCCATTTTCCCATTGCCCTTAAAAGTAATCCACCATGCGTCTTCTTTTGGGGTGGTCTTTTCATAAACCAGCCGATATTCGTCTGCCTCCACGATTTTCCACGTCCCAATAAAAGGGGCGCTTTCTTCGTGTGTATCAAACATAGAGCAGCCAGTAAGGGGCATAAGAACCACAAACAACAAGTATATCCACTTTTTCATTTCAGTACGGGTTATGGAGTAGGATTTGTTTTATTACCCTGCTGTGAGTACCCATACCCAACGCCTCCTTCACATCCTTCATCTCCAATTCAAGAAACGGTGTAACCATTTCCCCGTCTTTCCCGTAGTTAAAACCCGTTGCCAAACCAACTGCGCTCTTTTAACCGTGTAACACACGTCCTCCACTGTCCCCTATGCAGTTATCAGGCGTTTGTCTTCCACCCTACTTGGCTTAGCGCTTCCTTATTTGCAACATGGCCCATCCTCGGTTTTTGTCGGGGACACGTTTTTTACGTGCTTTTTATTGAAACCAAACCAATACACACAGAAAATGAACCTCCATCGTATTGCATCCCTCGTTTTATGGTGTTTTCTTATAACACCCGTTTTTGCCCAGAATCAATCCTCTGTACGTGGGAAAATTCTGGATCCAGAAGGCAAGGCCATGCCGTTTGCCACCGTTATGCTCATGCGTAGTGCGGATAAGGCTTTTGTAAAAGGGGCCCTTACCGATACCGCAGGGGTTTATCTGTTACCCAAGGTCGCTGCCGGGCAATATTATGTATCCGCCTCGTTTGTGGGGACTAAAACAGCTACCTCCGAGCCGTTTATGGTTCAGGCTGGAGACGAGGTTCAGGTACCTCTCCTGCGCCTGCTTCCCGTCGAAAACAGTACGCAAGTAACCATCACAGGGCAACGCCCGCTCATACAGTTAGAGCCAGACCGCGTGACGATGAATGTGGAAGGAACCACGAATGCAACAGGCTCCAATGGTCTCGAATTGCTCCAGAAAGCACCAGGTGTAACCATTGATAACGACGATAACATTAGCCTTCAAGGCCGGAACAGTGTTAAAATCTATATTGATGGCCGCCCAACGCAGATGACGGGGAAAGACTTGGCCAACTTCCTCCGTTCCATGCAGTCCAGCAACGTAGATCGGATAGACCTCATCACCAATCCTTCGGCCCGTTACGATGCCTCTGGCAATGCGGGCATTATAGACATCCGGCTGAAGAAAAATACCGCTTGGGGAACGAACGGAACCTTTTCGACGGGTGGCGCACAAGGTCGAAATACACGGTATAACGGAAATATGACATTCAACAACCGTAGCGAGAAAACCAATATTTTTGGCTCGGTTGGGCATAATGGCGGCCCCAATGCCAACGACCAATTGATTTACCGCGTGCAAGCAGGTCAGATATATGACCAAACCTCTAAAACAGTGGCCGATTACAACAATACCAACCTAAAATTGGGATTGGACTACACCTTAGACAAGAAAAAAACTTTGGGGCTAATGGCCGACGGTAATTATGCGACTGGAACTTGGTCTTCCAATGGACGCACCCCAATCCTCAACTTAGACAATACCCCAAAAGAATTGCTTGTAGCTTCCAACCGCATTCCTGGTTCTCGG
Source organism: Bacteroidetes Order II. bacterium (assembly GCA_016788705.1). Classification (NCBI taxonomy): domain Bacteria; kingdom Pseudomonadati; phylum Bacteroidota; order unclassified Bacteroidota Order II.; species Bacteroidota Order II. bacterium. The sequence goes on along the minus strand of JAEUSQ010000056.1, from coordinate 96,046 downwards.
AGCAATTTTAACATAAACCTGAACTACCGATTTGCGGATACGCGGGCCAAAAAAGAGTTTAACCTGGATGCAGATCGCGGGGGTTTCCGGAATCGTGGTGATTCCTACCAACCCAACACCTACTACAATCCTGCTGAAACCACGATTCTACGCCAATTTATTTACAAAAACAGCACCCCGACTGATGTGGATATTTATACCCTCAAAGGGGATTATACCCAACCACTTGGGAAAGCAAAATTAGATTTAGGCTTTAAGGTGTCTTATGTTATAACGGATAATACGTTTACCTTCTGGGATGTGATCAATAATGTGGATGTAAAAAACTTAGACCGTAGTAATCAATTTACCTTTAAGGAAAACATCAATGCGGCCTATGTAAACTACGGCAAGCGCCTTACACCCAAAGTCAATCTGCAAGCTGGGTTACGCTTGGAACAAACCAATTCGGAAGGCCTACTTACCAGCGCCAAGCCACAAAACGATGACGAAGTAACCCGTAATTATTTAGATGTCTTCCCGTCGGCTTCGGTTAGCATGAACCTTAATCCAAAGAACATGCTCAATGTATCGGCCACTCGCCGGATAGACCGCCCGTCTTATCAACAACTGAATCCGTTCGAGAATAAACTCGATGAATTGACGTACCAAAAAGGAAATGCGTTCTTGAAACCTCAGTACACCAACAAACTAGATTTGGCGCACACCTATAAGTATAAATACACAACCACCTTTAGCTTTAGCCGTACCCGCGACTTCTTTACCCAGATTATGGACACAACCGAGACCAACCGGACGTTCATTACGCAGAAGAACTTGGCCAAACAAGAAGTGATGAGCCTGAATATTGGTGCCCCCCTTCAGATTAAAAAAGGTTGGAATGCCTACTTAAACGCTAATGTGAACCGTTCGTTTTATAAAGCCGATTTCGGGCAAGGAAAAATAATTGACCTGACGGCGATTGGTTATACCTTCTATGGACAATCCACCTATGCTTTGAGCAAGAACGCCACTGCGGAGGTTTCCGGTTTTTATAATGGCCCCTTTATCTGGGGTGGGACGTTTAAAAGCAAGCCTATGGGAGGCTTGGATGTGGGTGTCTCGCAAAAACTCTTTAATGACCGTGGAAGCCTGAAAGTGACCGTTTCGGATGTTTTGGGAACCTTACGTTTCAAAGGAAGCAGCACGTTTGGCGGTATCAACACCACCGTTGGCTCCAACTGGGAGGCGCGGCAGTTGCGGTTTACGTTCTCTTACCGTTTTGGCTCCAACGAAGTAAAAGGTAGCCGACAACGCAAAACTGGTTCCGAGGACGAGTCTCGCCGGAGTTCTGGCGGTGGCGGTGGCATCGGTAGCAAATAATCCGAAGGTGTAGCCAATTACAGCAAAGGCCGTTCTCTTTTTAAGTTCTAGAGAGAACGGCCTTTTTGATTTGTAAGTTCTGGTATGCGTTGACTTCTATTGTACTTCTTTCCATTTTTTCCTCAGTTTGCGCCAGAGGGCTTCTAAAGAAACGTATAAAATCAAAACCATCAACATCCATTGTAAGGCAAGTCGGGCCCATACTCCTCCCCCGCCAGCCCACAGCACTCCCATCAACAACAAGCTAAATACGATACCGAACGAAAACAACATCATGTCTTCCTGTTCCAGTTCTAACCACCGAGAAGCAATGATAAAAGCAGGTATGAGCGTCCCAAAAAGCGGTGGGGTGATAATCTCAAAGATGTTTTGGGGATTCCATGGACCACTTCGATGTAAATAATCGTAAACAAGGCCGCCTCCAAATATAAGTAGCCATAGGATGATTAGTGGAATGGTGATGGGTAAAAAATCTCGTTGAAACAACGACCTGTTTGTCTTGTGTTCTGTAGTCATAGGTAGGTATTACAAAGGAAGAGACTCAAAATTAAGAAACCAGAAGGCCCAAGTACAAAAAACGAGTCTGAAAATATATTTATTTTGAATGCCAATCTTCTTTCGCACGCTTTTTGAGGGGTATATTGGGTGTTTGTGATCCATTAACCCATGTTTTATTTGTATGCGTTCGTTGCCACTGCTCATTTTAATATTATTGCCACACCTTCTTTCTGCGCAAGATGGTGGCGGAAGCCTCTCATTGCCCGAAGATCACTTGACGTCCGGTGATTATTTAAGGATTCACGCCGATTTGGCGAACCAAACCTACCTCCTTGCCCAGCAAGGACTTCTTCTACAAAAAACCGAAGCGGTGAGTTTTGGATGGCCGATACGTACGGCAGCGCACATCGCGGATCCGGCTCTTTATGGCATCTCCAATTTTGTAGATCAAGATAAAACGACGGGCATCCGTGATTTTAATTGTGGCTCTCGAACGTATGATGGACATAATGGAACTGATATTTTTCTGTGGCCTTTTCAATGGCTGGCCATGGACCAAAATAGTGTAGAAGTGGTTGCCGCTGCACCGGGTGTTATCTTGCAAAAAGTGGACGGTAACTATGACAGAAGATGTGACTGGACCACCGACCCCAATTGGAATGCAGTCTTTATTCGTCATGCCGATGGGTCCACCACATGGTATGGTCACCTTAAACGGGGTTCACTTACCTCAAAAGCCATTGGCCAAAGCGTGGCACAAGGAGAATATCTTGGTTTGGTTGGTAGCTCTGGCAAGTCCACCGGACCGCATCTACACTTTGAAGTATATGATCCTGCGGGGAAACTAATAGACCCTTATGCTGGAAGTTGTAATTCACTCAATACTTCCTCTTGGTGGTCAGAAAATAAGACCTACTACGACTCTGGCATTAATGCACTACGACTACATAGCAAACCACCCGTGTTTAACACCTGCCCAACACCGGAATCTACCTTTGACAAAACAGTTTTTACACCGGGATCACAACTAATTACAGCCGCATACTTCCGTGATCAGCAAGCTGGCCAAAGTGTGAGTTATCGCCTTATTCAGCCTAATGGCAACACGTGGCTTAGTTGGTCACAAACCATGAATACGTATTATCCGGCTTCTTATTGGTATTGGACCTATTCACTTCCGGCATCTCCGACAGGAACATGGCGATTTGAGGCTATCTATCAGGGGAAAACCGTTTCTAAAACTTTTACGCTATCAGCAATTGCCTCAACCGACAATGAAATGCCGGATCAGTCTTATGTTTCTATGCTATATCCAAGCCCCTTTACTTCAAAAATCAGCATAGACCTCCATCTGAATAAGTCTCAGAAAGTAAATGCCATTTTGTACAATACACTGGGGCAATCCATTAAAACAGTATTTGATGGGGTTCTTCCTGCCACTGGTATGGTACATTGGGAGATAGATACATCAGGCTTGCCACATGGCATGTATTTTGTTCAGGTTCAGGGTGAAGATTTCACGATAACACGAAGTGCCGTGAAGTGATATTGGCGGAATTCAGTCGTATCTACAGAGTGCTGCCAAAGGAATAACCTATTTTGCGGTTTCAATTTCAATATCGTTCCTTATTTTCCTATTGATTGTGTGTTGCATGAGTAAACGAACACCTATCCAGAAAACAAAACTTCGGTTAATTATTTTTCAGGCATTGTATGCAATTGGCCTTCCCTTTTGGCCACAGGCCGTTGGGCTTTCTCGACGCGCATTCATGGATGGCCCATCCTTAGATGCCTTTATGTATGTATTGCCTATTTGGCCTTATCCATTTATTTTTATTGGGTGTTCGTTGGGCGCATGGTATTATTTGCGGCAAGGTGAACTTCGTAAGGCCAAGTTCCTAAATATCATACCACTACCTTTTTCACTCGCCATGTGGACAATGCTTCCTTTATTGGGTGTGTTTTAACGCACAAAAGAAGTTGCTCCTATAGGATAAACAACAATTTCGTGGATCTTAGGGTAACCGAAACCGTATTGCGATCATGATTAAACACGATGTTCTTTTCAAAGACTCCTCCAGTTCTCGGACGGGCACGAACGGCCAGAAGTGGACATGCTCGTTGAGGTCACAGCCCGTGTATCCCATTGCCATTTTATTTTCGACACCCTGCTACGCCCATATAATTGGCTGTGCGCATTGAGACGTGGTATGGTTTCGCTTCCGTAACGTTCGCTAGAGCCGAAGTTTCAGGATAGCTTCTTAGTTACCTTGCTTCCTTCTTTAGTAGTCCTGACTTCGAATCCTTTTTCGAGTAAATCTGCACGGATCGCATCCGCACGTGCAAAATCTTTTTGACTACGAGCAGCGTCTATAAGTTGCGCAAGTGCTTGGGCTGCTTCCATATCAGCGTCGGTTGTGTCATCGGTTTCGTTTGAGGTTGGGTCACGGCGAATAAATCCCAATAGGGCATTAACTTTTTGAAACCAATTTGAAGCTTGTTTAGCGGCTTCCCTTCCCATTCCAGACAGCGCGCCTTGAACCATTTTCTGACCCGCGTGGGCCTTTGCAAGGGCTTCGGGTGTATTCAGGTTTTGGGTCATTGCCAAAAGAATTGCATCATAGTTTTCATTCAACCGTTTACCCAGAAAGTCTGTCCCGTTTGGTTTGTCGGAGTGCAGTATTTCTTCTACGAGGCTCCAAGCGTCTTGGTAGCGGCGAACGATTTTGGCCGCGTCTTTCAGGTTCTGAATCGTAAAATTAAAAGGTTTCCCATAATGGCCAGAAAGCAAAGCAAGCCGTAAAGCAAGTGGGTCAAACCCTTTTCCACCCTCTGTATCTGGTGCTACTAAGTCCTTTACCCTATAAAAATTGCCTAAAGACTTAGACATTTTCTGGCCTTCAACTTGCAAAAAGCGGGTGTGTACCCAATAATTTGCAAAGGGTTTTCCAGTTAGTGCCTCTGATTGTGCAATTTCGCATTCGTGATGAGGGAACGCAAGGTCTTCGCCGCCACCGTGAATGTCAAATGTTTCCCCCAGATACTTCATTGCCATTACCGAACATTCTAAGTGCCATCCGGGAAATCCCCACCCCCATGGAGAAAACCATTGCATCAGGTGTTTATCATCTTTTTTCCACAACGCAAAATCTCTGGGATCCCGTTTGTTAGTGTCTTTTACGACATCCCGTACCCCCTCTTCCAATGCATCTGCACGGGTATTGCCAGAAAGTTGACCGTATGCCTTAAAACTCGGTACCGAAAAATAGACGGCATCTGGTGTTTCGTAAGCATGTCCAGTTTTAATAAGTGATTGAATTGCTTCAATTTGTTCTCGCATGTGCTCGGTTGCACGTGGGCGGACAAAGGGCTTTCGGAGGTTAAGTTGCTGCCATTCTTCTACAAAAGCATCGGTATAGAACCGTGCGAGGTCCCAGACATTTGCAAAGAGTTCACCTTCCTTCGACCGAAGGGCTTTGGCCATTTTATCTTCGCCTATGGCATCCGCATGGTCATCATCGGTAAGGTGGCCAACATCTGTAATATTGGTCACATAAGTGACTTGCCAACCGAGTGCTTCTGCCGTCCGAACAACGAGGTCTGCCGTCAGGAATGTTCGAAAGTTCCCAATATGTGCATAAGAATAGACGGTGGGGCCACAAGAGTAAAACCTTAAATGCCCAGACTCTATCAATTTAATGGATTGTTCTTTTCTGGTCAGGCTATTATATAAAATAAAATCTGGCATGTGAATTAGATGCAATTCAGAAATACAAAGGTATTATGTAAAGAAATTTCTTTTTTTGAGAAATTGTTCCAAATCTACTACATGTCTTGAGAAAATCCCCGAATTTCCCAGCAACCTCACATTATACCAAAAGAAAACAGGCAAATAACCGAATTGGTCATCTGCCTGTAAGCACACCAAGAACTATTGTTGCATTAGATAGAGAGCGGAACCGGTGTAACAGCCGCTGCATCTTCTTCCCCTGTTCGGATACGATAAACCTTATCTAGTGGGAGTACGAAGATTTTACCATCCCCAACTTCACCCGTTCGAGCCGCACTCATAATGGCCTCCACCGTTCGTTCCACAAAAGACTCCGATACGCCTATTTCTAGCCGAACTTTTTCGTTCAGTGTCATTTTTACGGTCGTTCCGCGATAGGTTTGAACGACCTCGGCTTCGGCACCATGGCCTTCTACCTTTGAGGTTGTAAAGCCGCGTACATCAATTTTATACAAGGCCCTAAGCACATCATTTAGCTTTTCAGGGCGGATCATGGCAACTATCAGTTTCATACAAGTACCTATTTATAAATTTGTTTAATCAGTACATACTTCGTTCACCATAGGTGATTATTTAGGTGAGTGCCGGACGAAATTCACGAACCGGCGCGGGAGCCTCAACTGACTGAAGTTCCGAGTCTAAAACCAGAATGGCTCCTTCGCCAGACGTATAGGCTTCCTCGCCATGCTGGGTAATGTCCATCCCCAATCCTTCTTCTTTTTCGTTGGGACGAATAGGTAAAACCAGCCCGACCAACTTCACCAATAGGTACGTCATAACGGCACTAAAGACAATCGCAACCAAGATTGCAACAAATTGGATGACCAACTGAGCAGGGTTGCCGTATAACAAACCGTCCAATCCAGCAGCATTAACCGATTTTTGAGCAAAAACACCCGTGAGAATGGCACCCGTAAATCCTCCAACTCCATGAGCAGCCAAAACATCCAAGGAATCATCTAATTTTGTTTTAGCCCGATACTCAATCGCAAAGTAGCAAGGGAAAGCTGCAATTAATCCAATAAGGATCGCATTAGAGGTGGACACAAATCCTGCAGCAGGTGTAATGGCTACCAAACCAACCACGATGGCTGTGGCAGTTCCAACGGCTGTGGCATGGCCCTTTTTAAAAATATCCAATAAGTTCCAGGCGACGAGTGTAGCCATTGGTGCAACAGCAGTATTGACAAAAGCAACAGCGGCCAATTCGCCCGAAGCCCATGCACTTCCAGCATTAAACCCGAACCAGCCAAGCCACAAGAGGGCAGCACCCAATAATACAAACGGGACATTATGCGGCAAGATTGCTTTTTTTGCATAGTCCTTCCTTGGACCAACCATCAGTGCTACCACTACTGCAGCAACCGCTGCATTGATATGAACCACCGTTCCACCAGCAAAATCTAAAGCAAAAAGACTGACAAAAGAGCCGCCCATCAAATCACCGATTTTTGCCATGATACCGCCACCCCAAACCCAGTGGGCCATAGGCGCATACACCAAAACGGCCCACAAGGTGATAAAAGCGATGTAAGCTGGAAACTTCATCCGCTCTACAACAGCGCCTGAAATAAGCGCGGCTGTAATAATTGCAAAAGTACCTTGATAAAGCGCGAATAGCAAATGCGGGATGGTAATTGCGCCTACGCCTAAACCCGTATTATCTGCCGCAGTGGTAACATTGTTGAAAAAGGCAAAGTTAAAGTCTCCAAGAAACAGGTTTCCTGCACCAAATGCCATTGTATAGCCAACCGCTATCCATGCGATCCCAACAAACCCCAAGGCCGAAAAACTCATGGACATGGTGTTGAGAACGTTCTTGGAACGAACCAAGCCGCCATAAAAAAAAGCAAGTGCAGGCGTCATCAGCAAAACCAATGCCGCAGATAACAGCATCCAAGCAGTGTCTCCACTGCTTATTTCCTGAGGATCTGCCCATGCCATATGGCTAAACACAAGAAACAGAGCAAGTGTTATGAATGTTTTACGCATCATTTTTTTGATTAAATAAATAAGGTTGATTGATATAATATCTTAATTAATTTAGAATCTACGACCTTAAATCTTGATTTGAAAGTACTCCAACACCTTACAAATTAAATAAAAGCGCTTTCATTTCCTAAATTTATTATTTCTTTACACTATCCAACCATATTAAATAAGAAATCTTATTTCGATAGCAATGAAACCCGTCTATGAATCGCATTCATCAGGTCGAAATGTTTCATTCATCTGTTGTCTCGCCTTATATTAAACGTCAACCCTCGATTTACTTTTAACGGATGCCTTGTCTCGTGAATTCACTCTACCGCATATCCATGCTGATAGCGATTTTTCTTTTATGCAGTATAGAAAGGTCGCAAGCGCAATTCACCGAAGTTGCCGAACCTATTTGGGTTCGGGAAGGACAAGAAGCGAATCTTTTTTATCAATGGCAGGGCAGAGAACCCATAGAGGGTTTTCAGCTATCTCTACCGCGTGGCCTACACCTTATAGAGGCCTTTGTGGTAGCTTGGGCAAACCCAACTCCACAGGCGATGCATATCCGTTATGCTGGTAAACAGGCATTTATCATCCCAAGGGCCACACTAAGAGGAGGTTGTACCCTCGTATTACGCGCCATTGCGGAACGTGAGGGACGTGATGTTATCGAAATAGTACCCATAAAAGGATACGACCCCAATAAATCCGCCTCGGCGGAAGTACTTCTACATGGGCTCTCTATCCGGAGAGAAGTACAAATTGCCCGCTCATTTACAAGTTCGAATGGAAAAGCTTTATATCTAACAAAACACCTTTCCAAGCCCTTAGAAATTCGACGAAATGCGTTGCCCTTACTACATCAGGATGATCCCTACTCTCTTTTTTGCTGGATAAAGACAGTTGGCTTAAATGTTGTTGTTTTAACTACGTGGAATGGCAAGGAGTCTTCTGCATATCCTTTAGAGATTCGGATTAATGCAATGGGGCACCTTCAGGCTTTCCGAGGCCAACCGGGTTATCATGAATCCCTTGTATCACGAAAACCAGTTGCCGACGGACAATGGCACCATATAGGCGTGGTTAATAATCCTCAAGCACGCAAAACCTATTTAGTTGTTAATGGGGTCTATGTGGATTCTCTTGTCCATCGTGTACAATTAAACACGTATAGTAATCGGCAAAATCTTATGATTGGCATGAGACCCGACGGAAGCCGAGGAGGCTCGTTCGAGGGACATCTCCAAGAATTGATGTTTTGGAACCGTGCCCGAAGTGCAGGTGCCATTCGAAGCACAATGCGCCAATCTATTCAATGGAGCAACGATGGGCTGTTTAAAATTACTTTTAATGAATCTGGGCGGGAGCCCTTCGCTTATTGGCCCCCAGAGGCAAGACTGGTCTCGTCCGACCTTCTTTTACGCTACCCCATTCAAGATCTTTCGGTTGTGCAGCGGGCATCCTCTGTTTTTTTAACGTGGCGTTCTCAACAAGATGACTCACGACTATTTGAGGTAGAGCGTTCCGATGATGGGCAATATTTTGAGAAAATCGCCGCTATTTCTGGAGATAAGGGAGTAGGATTTGAAGGTGGGAAAACATATAGTTTCAATGACCAAACCGCTCCCAACGAGGGCGTGTTGTATTACCGCGTAAAGCAATATTTTACTGATGGTGCAGAACGGTTCTCTGGTTTAGTCAAAGTGGGCCGCGGAGTTGGGGAAGCTTTGGCTGCGGAGCTGATCGGAAATTCGCCCAATCCATTTAATCCTCAAACCCGTATCAGCTATCAGTTACGCAAACCACAAACGGTGGAACTGACCGTTTGGAGTGTTGCAGGGAATCTGATTAGCACCTTGGTTGCCACCGAATACCAAGAGCCGGGGATATACTACGTAGATTTTAATGGGAGTGACTGGCCGAGTGGCACTTATCTGGTACGGCTTCAAACCGAAGCTGCAGCACAAGTTATCAAGATTGTATTGGCTAAGTAATGTACTTTTGATCGGTGCTTGACAGGGCCTCATATCACTATTCAAATTAAATGGTTGCAAAAAATATCATTACAAAGAAGCGATAAAAAAACAACCAAAATACACCTCTTAATGACTATTTACCTCATCTAAATTTAAGAAAAAAAATCATATACCATTATTTCTTGAATATTTCTTTTTTAATTAATAATATAAAATGGATATTTTACAATTAATTATTGATTAATATCTTTCATTTATTTACATTAGACACAACCTGCCTATAATATTTATAGGGCTTTCAGACGCGTTCTTATTTTCTTATTTAATGATGGAGCAAATTATTTAATTAAAGAAAAAACATACATCATTTCGGTTGCAATTTGCAGAAACCGAGCACTGTAAGTCTGGCTTTCTAAGGGTGTACCATCAGAGGATTTGGGGTCTTGATACGTGGTTCCAACCCTCAACTCCGCACCAAAAATTACAGGGCAATTCTGGTCTGCATCCGAGCAAGTCATGATAGCAGCAAAATCTTTAGGTGGATTGGAAGGGTGGTTATATACTTTTGAAAAACAGGTGGTAGTAGCATTTTCCCCAAAACGAACCAACCAGAGCGGGTTTTTTATATTTTGGTCTGCTGTGGTCACCTCAAATCCCAAATGATTAAGGGCTTGTATGGCATTTGAATGAAATGCTGTTGCCTCGGTTCCACCGGAAAAAACGCGCACGTTTTCGATGCCATAATAATAAGCAGCCACTGCCGCTGCAACTTGACCAAAATGACTGCGGCGAGAATTGTGGGTACAGATAAAAACGAGGTTAATAGGCAAACCTTGTTCCTTTTTGCCTTGAATATATGTGGATATTTTTTTAAGGATTTCTTTGCGACTTTCAGGAATGGCCTCAAATTTAAAAGCCAATTCTTGGAAAATAATTTGCACCTTTGAAAACATTATTATCTATGGTTTAATATTTATAGAATAATTTTTTACTTGTATTAACCAATAAAATTAATACTGGAACTTCTACCAAAGGACCAATGACGCCCACAAATGCTTGTGGTGAATGAATTCCAAAAACAGCAATCGAAACGGCAATAGCCAACTCAAAATTATTGCCTGTAGCTGTAAAAGAAATGGAAACATTTTTATCGTAAGGAACTCCCAAATATTTATTTAAAAAGAAACTAAAAAAGAACATCAATGCAAAATACATAATCATTGGGATAGCTATTTTAAATACATCAGAAGGTAATTCTATTATTTGATCTCCTTTAAGACTAAACATTAAGACAATAGTAAAAAGGAGAGCATATAAGGTAATGGGCGAAATTTTTGGTATAAACTTACGGCTATACCATTCTTTTCCTCTATATTTAATTAAAAAATAACGACTTAAAAACCCTGCAATAAACGGGATTCCTAAATATAGGAAAACACTTTCCGCAACGTCTTTTAGCGGAACAGAAATGCTAAATTGGCCCATACCCAATGTTGAAGGTAAGACATTAATGAAAAGCCAAGCATAAAAACTATAGGTAAAAACTTGAAAAATGCTATTTAGTGCAACCAATAAAGCGCCATACTCACGGCTTCCGCCTGCCAGATCGTTCCATACGATCACCATGGCAATACAACGGGCTAACCCAATTAGCATTAGACCTACCATATAATTTGGTTCATTTGATAAAAAAATAATGGCAAGAACAAACATTAATACCGGACCAATAATCCAATTTAATAATAAGGATAAAGACAATATCTTTTTATCTTTAAATGCAATAGGTAAGAGCGAATAATCTACTTTTGCTAAAGGCGGGTACATCATCAAAATCAATCCAATAGCGAGAAAGATATTGGTGCTTCCGATAGAGAAAGTGTTTGTAAAAATGGCAATTTCTGGAAAGAAGAATCCGAGCACAACACCAAGGGCCATGGCCAAAAATATCCAAAGTGTTAAATAGCGATCGAGGAATTTAAGTTTTGTTTTCATGATGATCCTGATGACTGCGGGGTATGTGATGGGGAAAACTCAGCAACATTCGGTGAACAATTCCTGAAACAACAACTTGGCTTCGTTCCAATTTTCTTTGTTTATGCAGTAACGAATTGTGGGTGGATTGATCGCCCCTTGAATTAAGCCCGCTTCCTTGAGCGCAGATAAGTGCTGCGAGACTGTGGAGTTTGCTATTGGCAATTGTTCCGAAAGGTCTCCCGCAAAGCAACTGCATTGGGTTTCTAAAAAGCGCAGGATAAAAACCCGTGCTGGATGCGCAAGCGCCTTGGCATAACGGGCTACTTTTTTATCAATAAGGGGGTAAGGTAATGCGGTTGTTTTTGACATAGATTTTGTATTTCGTAAAATAACGAAATACAAAATAAAACGTTACGAAGAGTGGCCTTGTTAAGTACGCAAAAACATTGCAAGAACACGAAGTGAAGTAACTTGCCATCGGTTGAAACTTGCAACCCGATTGGTTGTTAATTACGGACCTTAACAAAAGACAAAGCCTTTTATGAACAGAAGATACAGACCTGATGCCCTCAACCATCCACCTTTATGATTCATATACACCCCTTGAGTGACCGCTTTGTAGCGGAAATACAGTTTCATGCCAGTAATCCAAACGTGGCGGCGATGACCTATTTACCAGAGCCTTATCCCGAAAATGGAGCACAAACGTTTGTGGATTTATTTGTACCATTGCTTGAACAAGGGGTAGAATTTCCCTATATGATTTTGGAGAACGATCATTTTGTGGGTATGACGGGCATTACTCGGATAGATTTTGGTACCATGACGGGCGAAGTAGGATATTGGCTGGGTGAGTCATTCTGGGGTAAGGGGATAGCAAGCTACGCTTTAGCTTTGGCAACTGAAATGGGATTTACGGTTGTAGGGCTGGAAAAAATTGTAGGCATTGTCCTTTCCCGCCACCCCGCCTCGATGCGGGTATTAGAAAAAGTGAGATACATATGTACCGGAACCATCATCGAAGATGCCCCAAAATTTAAGGGGGAGACATCGGTGGTTTATGAAATGGAAAAAAACCGCTGGCAACAAGTGCGGCCAAAACATATCCGGCTACTGACGTTTCCCAAAAATGGCTTCAGCCTTGAAGAAGATTAAAACTGCTTTACACCCGACTTTAAAGCCCGCAATGCACCTACCCACCAATCGGCATCACGAGTGATTTCTCGAATAGTGACCTCCGAAAAACGTGGTAAGAGAGTGATCAAGAAGTCTGGAATTTTTTGCCATTGATCAGCCAGTACAAGTTGTGTCAACTCTTGTGCCGCAGTACGACTCCAACGCCATTTTTCACGCATGTCTTCGGCCTTTTTCCAATAGTTCCGGTCGTCCCAAGCCTGTACGCTCTCGTTAATGGTTTCATAAATGCCCCGAAGGTTAAACACCAAAAAAGCGGTCATATCTTTGGCTTCGTCATCGAAAGTTGGTTTGGAAGCAAGCAGCCGAATGACCTCGGCACAAGAGCGGATATGGTTTTGGCGCAGTTTTGCTGAATCGGTGCTACCAACACGTTTAAGGGCCATGTTTTTGGTTGCAAAATAAGGGGAAAATGAAAAAGGTCAAGGGCGTTTAAGGGTAAAAAATATGGTTCTCAGACAATTTATGAGATGCCCCCTTGCCTGCATAGACCGCGTCTTCGGAGCTGAGGCATCTCCTCTACGTAGCTTTTCAACAATAGGTGGCTTTGCGACAAAGAATATCTACCAACCTCGGAGCGGCTAATCCTAATGGTGCTTTTTCATCATTACGCATACTTCCTTCTGGCAAAGACCTACGCAAAGAGCCTTGTTGGTTGGCCGTCCAACGTAGCCTGTTCAAAAGATGAATTAAGTTGTGGACATTTTAGAACGGCGATATCCATTTATAATAGCGGTGATAGCACTTGCGCAAGAGGCTACTTTATAAAGAATGTCACACACCTAAAATTGATTGCGGTATTATGTAGTGATCACGATTTGGATTATCGCTTTTGGCTACCTCTTCAATCTAATCCTATAATTACTTTCTATGCTGGTCTTCAAGCAAAAAGCCCCAATTCAACAAAATGGGGCTTCACTATAAAAATTTATTTTTCTTTAGTTTACAAACAACGTGCTAAACAGCCAGAATAGACATCCTGCGAGAAGCATCGTTACGGGCAAGGTAAGTACCCATGCCGATAGAATGTTTCGGATGGTTCCAACTTGTAGGTTTCGTAGGCCACCATGTGCCACCATCGTTCCGGCAACCCCTGAAGATAAAACATGGGTGGTACTCACAGGAAGCCCTAAATAGGTGGCTGCAAAAATAGTACTAAAGGCCATAAGCTCGGCCGAAGCCCCTTGCGCATAAGTAAGATGCGTTTTCCCAATTCGTTCTCCGATGGTCACCACAATTCGCTTCCACCCAACCATTGTCCCAACGCCAAGAGAGAGTGAAATACCAAAAATCACCCAAAACGGCGCATAATCGGTGTAGGTTTTTAGTTCTTTCAAATCCGCTTTTATACTTCCAGCCGCCTGGCCCGAAAGGGTTATTTTTCCACTCTCAAATGCCTTTTCTAGGTCTTTACTGGTTTTTGTAATGTCTGCACGAACACGGACATGTTCTTTTTCTGGGATAAAGCCAGCAACCTTAGATTCTGCCAAAACCACTTTCAGATCGGAAATTTTGGCTTTAGATTTTTCCAACACTTTTTTGCCCTCGGCACCAGATACCGCCGCATCCGAAATAGCGGCCAGTTTTTGTTCCAATCGTTCAACCGTCGGTTGCATGGTCATCAGATTCTTTGAATGATCCAGTGCATAATGAGCAGGGATAATAAGAATGAGAATCAGCATCACCAAGCCCACCCCTTTTTGGCCGTCATTTGAGCCGTGTGACAAACTAACCCCTGTACATGTTGCAATCAAGACCAGCCGAATCCACATGGGGGGTGGATCTTCCGAGGCTTCTTCGGCGAATAGACGCGGGTCTTTAATCAATTTTTTCACCATAAAGACCAAGCCCATCGCACATATAAAGCCAAATAAGGGTGAAATTAATAGGGCCAACCCAGTTTCTTCCGCTTTTTTCCAGTTAACACCAGCCTCGTTCCCCATAAGCATAAAAGCAATCCCTACCCCTAAAATAGAACCAATGAGTGTATGCGAGCTAGAGGCTGGAATACCAAAATACCACGTCCCCAAATTCCAAATTATGGCTGATAGCAGCAGAGCCATCACCATTGCAATCCCTTCACCTGCATGGGTAGCTACCAAAGCCTCGGCCGGTAATAGGTTAATAATACCCATCGCAACCCCAATTCCACCGATAAATACGCCCGTAAAGTTACAGATGCCAGACCAAATTACAGCCGTCCATGGACGTAACGACTTGGTGTATATTACGGTTGCCACGGCATTGGCTGTGTCATGAAAGCCATTTACAAATTCAAAGGCAAAAGCACAGGCCAAACAAACCATGAGCAGAATGAACAAGGCAGGTTCTAATCCAAACATGTTTTTTTATTTTTCTGAAAAATAACAGTTTGGCAATTTACACCTAACCCCTTGGGCCAGTATTTTTATAATGTTAAGTTGCGCTTTATCTACATGTAGATTTGGATAATTAATTTTCGCTATAAAATCTTCCGGACAACCCTTACGGCCTCTTCCATATCTGGAATTTGTTGAATAATGATCCTTAACTTACCTTCGGTGTCTTTAAGTACATACCGATTACCTGTTTTAGCTACTTTTTCAAGAATATTTTTGAATATATTTTGATAAAAATAAACATCTTCATTAGGAGGCATGGTAAGGAAAAGTCTTTGGTTTTTGAATTGTACTTTGGGTAAACGCAGTGGTTCTACTTGTACTTTGAGTTCCATCACTGAAAGTAGGTTTTGCGCCTCTATCGGAATAGGTCCAAATCGGTCCTGCCATTCCTCTCGAATCTCGGACAACCGTTTTGCATCTTTACATTCACTCAACGCCCGATAAAGGTTAAGACGTTCCACCCGATCCTCTACATAATAATCCGGAATGTAGGCGTCCACGTCCAAATCAATGAGCGTTTCGGTTAATGGTTTAGGTGGCAGATTGCTTTGCTCAAAAAGATCACCAAATTCCTCCGCCTTAAGTTCCAGAATAGCCTCTTCTAGAATACGCTGATATGTTTCATATCCGACATCGGCAATAAAGCCACTTTGCTCGCCTCCCAAAAGGTCTCCGGCTCCGCGAATATCCAAATCGCGCATGGCAACATTTAACCCACTTCCCAACTCGGAGAATTGCTCGATCGCTTGAAGCCTTTGTTTGGCTTCTTTTGTCATGGATTTAATGTTTTGCACCAATAAGTAACAAAAGGCTTTCCGATTAGAACGCCCCACCCGACCTCTTAGCTGGTGTAGTTCTGCCAGACCAAATCGCTCTGCATGATTAATGATGATCGTATTCGCATTGGAAATATCCAAACCACTTTCGACAATATTGGTACTCACCAAGACCTCGTATTTCCGCTGCATGAAATCCATCATTTCTTTTTCCAGACGTTCACTATCCATTTGACCATGTGCGGTTTTTATGCGTACTCCCGGAACCAATTGGCGCAAGGTGGTTGCCATTTCCTCGATTGACTGCACCCGGTTATGAATAAAAAACACTTGTCCTCCTCGACCAGTCTCATATAGAATGGCATCTCGAATCAGGTTTTTATCAAAGCTATGGATTTCCGTTTGGATAGGCTGACGATTTGGCGGCGGTGTATTGATGTAGGACAAATCCCTGGCTCCCATTAACGAAAATTGGAGCGTTCGCGGAATGGGCGTTGCCGTAAGGGTTAGGGTATCCACGTTGGCCCGCATTTGACGTAAACGCTCCTTAACCGCCACTCCAAACCGTTGCTCCTCATCAATGACCAACAAACCTAACGCTGGAATATCCATACGCTTCGCAGCAATCCGATGTGTTCCAATAACAATATCCACCTTACGCTCTTTCAAACGTTTCAAGGTCTCTTTAATCTGGACTTCGGTCTGAAACCGAGACATCACTTCTACAGTCACCGGAAATTGCGCCAAGCGTTCTGTAAATGTTTTGTGGTGTTGGGCAGCAAGAATAGTGGTTGGTACCAAAACAGCCACTTGCTTACCATCTTGAACAGCCTTAAATGCTGCACGGACTGCTATTTCGGTCTTTCCAAATCCCACATCACCACATACCAAACGGTCCATAGGAATGCCCTTTTCCATATCTGCCCGCACTTCATCCCATGTTTTGGCTTGGTCTGGTGTGTCCTCAAACTCAAAAGAAGCTTCCAGTTCCCGAGACCAAACCGAGTCTGGCGTAAACCCAAAGCCTTTGGCTTTTTTGCGTTCCGCGTATAACTTTATTAAATCACGCGCAATGTCTTTAACTTTTTTCTTGGTGCTATTTCTAGTGCGTTCCCATTCTCCAGTACCTAATTTGGACAGTTTGGGCTGATGACCTTCTTTACCTGTATAGCGATGCAGTTTATAAAGAGCGTTTATGTTTACATACAAGACATCGCTATCCCTGAACACCAACCGAACCACCTCCTGCTGTTTACCCCGCACCTCAATTTTCTGAAGCCCCTCGTATTTTCCAATTCCATAATCAATATGCGTTACAAAGTCTCCAGGTGTCAGGTTTATCAATTCTCGGAGACTAAATCCGCCGTACCGCTGTTTTTGCTTCCTGACCGTTGGGCGATGATACCGATTAAAAATTTGATGATCGGTATAGAGTGCTACTCCAATCTCATTCCACTCAAACCCTTCTGCTAATGAAGCCAGCATAAACCGAAGCCCTTTTTTTTCGGTGGCCTCTTGTTCTTCCTCTTCTTCTATATGCCAACTTCTGGCATGATTCCGTTCCTGAGAACTATAAGGATCCAACAATTCCCTAAGCCGTATTTCCTGCCCTCGGCTATCACAGAGCAGAAGGGTTTGCCAACCTTTTTCGTGATTGGCTACTATTTTTTTACGCACAAAATGGATCTTGCCGTTAAAATCTGGCGGGGGCTGTGTCCTAAAAGCAATTTCAACACAGGGCTTATGTCCCAAGCCTATATAACTCCCATAATGAACTTGTCGAAAAGGTGTAATTTCTTCAACCAAATGATTGCCGTCTAAATACAGTTCTTCAGGAAGTAACAAATTTCCCTCCTCCCCTCCTTTTCTTTTGAATACTTCGGCGGCACGACCAAAAAGCTTATTTGCAACCTCTTCCACATGCAACAAATCCCGAATAAAGACAACAGCGTCTCTATGCAAATGTTTCAGCAAAGAGGTACGTGCACCTTTTTGAACTTGCCGAAGGTTCGGCACAATCGTTACTTGTGTTAAACGACTAACGGAACGTTGATTAGAGGGGTCAAACTCTCTGATGGTATCTAACTCATCTCCAAAAAACTCAAACCGAACCGGATAATTCCCCACATAAGAAAAGACATCTACAATCCCACCCCTTCGGGCAATTTCTCCTGGATGCTGTACATACGTTACCAACTCAAATCCTTGCTCTATCAGCAGTTCTACCAGCAACTCAGGCCCCAACATATCCCCTATTGCCAATGACATAGATGCTTTTTCGAAGACTTCTGGCAACGGAACCATCTCTGCGAGAGCGTCTGCGCTTGCAACCAATACGCCCTTAAACCCTTTGCTCAAACGTTGAAGCACTTCCGATCGTTGAACCATGCGTTGATTATCCGCCACCTGTTCCACGTCGTATGGGTGTTGATCTGTTGCGCCAAACAGCAATAAATGCGCTTCATTTTTGCTGCCCAAAATCTGCGATAAATCAGAATAGAGATATGAAGCCATCTCGTATGATGGCAATATACAGACCACAAGCGACTCTTTTCGCAAAACTGACGCCACCAAAAATGCATCCAACGATCCAGAAACGCCTTTTAGCAACAACGGCTGAGCCTCAAAAGCCCCCGAAACACCCAATAAGTGGGACTTGAGCTTTTCAACCTGTGAATTTGAATCAATTTTATCTAATAGCAGAGATAGGTTTTTCACAACGCTTACCCTTTAGAATGTTTCACGTGAAACACTGTTTAAACGAATGGCTTTACTTACAACGAACTTGTTTCACGTGAAACATTGGTCACAACATATTTATTTACTGAACCAACTTTCTGACAAAACCACCCGCTTCCAACAGCCTTGAACGTGCTTCACTGGCATCAATCTTATTCAAAATCATTACGATGGCCACCTTTACATGTCCATCGGCGGCCTCTAATGCGGCATGTGCTTCGTCGTAGGAGGCTTCGGTTGCAATCATAACAATACGTTTAGAGCGTTCAATTAGCTTCTCGTTTGTCATTTGAAGATCCACCATCATGTTCTTATATACCTTCCCGAGCCGAATCATCGCAGCGGTTGTGATCATGTTTAATACCAATTTTTGTGCGGTTCCAGACTTCATGCGCGTTGAACCCATCACCACTTCAGGCCCTACAACCGGACAAATCACCAAATCCAAAAAAGTATCTTCTGAATTCCCTGGATTAGTCGTCACCAGAATTGTCTTGGCGCCCACTTGATGTGCATATTCCAGTGCACCAAAAACAAAGGGTGTTCGGCCACTGGCGGCAATTCCACACACCACATCACGCCCTGAAACCGATCTATTACGCAATTCCTGCATTCCATCCTCAGGATCATCTTCAGCACCTTCTTTTGAGCGAAATACAGCATCAGGACCACCCGCAATGAAGGCATCAACCCATTCTGGCGGAACGCCATATGTAGGTGGACACTCAGAGGCATCCAAAATACCCAACCTGCCGCTTGTACCTGCTCCCACATAAATCAGCCGGCCACCCGAACGAAAGGCCATTTCCACCCACTCTACTGCACGGGCAATTTGTGGAATCTCGCGACGAACAGCTATTGGCACCAAATGGTCTTCCGTATTTATAATTTCGAGAATATTCCAAATAGACTCCATGTCAATGTTTTCAGAGGCAGGATTACGCTGTTCGGTCGTAAGGATTTGTAACGTTGAAAAGAGGGCTGGATTGGCGTTCATATACAAAATGTTTGTGGTTTACAACATCCTTTAAAACCTATTTATGGGTTAAAGATTCCGCTTTAAGCAAATCTCTTATTTTGATGCTGAAATTGCCACTGATAGAACAACAACAACAATATCAACAACAAAAAAGCAGCAACGTGCTGACGAGATAGTGCAGCAAAAACAGGTTTAAAAGAAAGCGGAGAAGAATCACCATACAAAAGCAGGGATGCCCAGTAATAAGGGCTTTTCTCTATACGACTCCCAGAATGTAGCAGGTGTAATTGGGCATTTCGCAAAGCCTGATCTTTCGGAAGGCCAGACTTAAGACCTCTATAAAACTTTTGCATCAAGTTAGGAAAAGCATTATCAGCTGCTGGCCAATTGGTTGCTAAAACACTTTTAACCCCCGCAGACCGCAAGGCATATTGCATCCCTGCAAATCCTTCTCCAGATAGCCGCTCCCCTACCCCAGAGTTACAACTGCTTAGGGTCACCAATTCCGTATGAAGTCGGTTATAAAAAAGCTCAAACAGAAAAAGTTTTCCATCATTGTTTCCAGATTTCCGCAACGACAAAAACGTATATAAGGGGTTTTCTGCATTCATAATGGTGTGGGATGCCAAATGCATTAAATAGCTCTTTGCCATATCTCGCTTAAAATTAAACTCCTTTGCCCCACCGTCTAAACCAATTTTCACCCACGGCAAAAGGCTGCCAATAGTCTTTACTTCTGGGTAAACACCAGGTAAAGGGGCAAGAAACTCTGCACTTCCAAACTGGCTCCGACCAAAAATCAGATTGTGGGAAAAGGAAGTAGGAGCATTCCGACGCTGAGATTGTCCTGTATAAAGAGTAACCGATAATTCCTGAGAGAATGAAAACCGGCGAACTAAAAAATCCGCATGACCATAGTCAAATCTATTTTTGGGTGGCTGAGCTACCAGCATAGAAAAAGGCAAGCGAACCAATACATCATCTTTAAACAGAACCACCCTTTGATACCCATTAATCACATTTTCTACAGGAGCAAAGAGCCCCTGATATAATTGATAGAGAGTCCGAAGATCGAAATGTATAGAGCGCTCTCTGGTACGATATAAGGAGTTTAGCAAGTTCCCCACCTCTTGTCCATGAACCCTAAGCGGAACAAAGTGAACAGATTCTGGAGTGACCACCACCACATATGATTGGATGGCCCTAAGAATTGTTGGATCGGTCTCTCGATCTAAGTAATAAAAGAGGGCCACCTGATGTTGCTCACGGAGTCTTGCCTGTAACTGCTTCAAAAAATCAGAGGAATACTGATCTCTTTTCATCTGCGTAAGGCTATGGCTGGATTTCCACAAACGATTCGCCTTAGACTGAAGTAATATCTGTTCTACATAAGTCTTTAACTCCGATATATGATTATGATTCCCTTGTTGTTTGTCATTCTTTGTAGCACTTGCACGAAGGAAGGCAATACGGCTTTCTATGGTACTTAACTCGCGCTGTTGACTCTGAGGTAGTCCTGCTACCCAGTTTGCGTATTCATTTAGATTTTCTAAAAAACGCCCCCGAGTGGCATCTAACCAATATAAAGCCTCTTCAAACCGCTTGGTCTGAATGAGTATCCGCACCAAACCTAAAAAACTAGCGTTTTCGTTACTCAAAAAATTGGTCTTACCAAAATCCGTAATACCCATATCCGCTCTTGCATTTTCAGCATCCAAAATGTACTGTCTATAAACAGCCTCCGCCTCTACAATCCGACCAGCCTGCTCAAGAGAAAATCCGTAACGATTTTGGATACGCGAAATCAGGTAACGACTATTGGTACTTGTTGCCAAATGAAGCGCTTTTTCAAAAAATAAAATCGCTTGCCTGATTTGGTTCTGTTGTTGGGAAAGCTGTCCCATTCGGTAATAAATAAATGCAAGTCTTTCTGTCTTTTGAACCCTAATTGCGATCTGACGCGCTTGTTCATAGGAAGAATAAGACAAATTAAATTCTTTCAAATAAGAATACAATTGACCAATACCAATGTAAACATTAATCAATTGATCATATTTATTATTTTTTTCCAACAAAATTATATCTTCTTTCAATGGCTGGATCAGTTTTCTTAGCTCTACATTTTCTTCCATGCTCCCTTCACTCAGATCCACCTTTTCCAAAATATAATTATCTACCATCACAGAATGAAGACGAGATTTCAAGGAGACGATTTCCGAAGGATTGCCCTTGTAATGGTTCAAGAGCTCCTGCGTGAGTGTCAAAAATTTTCGAGCATCTTTAGGATTGTTGCTGTTCTCCAAAACCAATGCCATACTCAGCGCGATTGCCGCCTGTTCGTAAGGAGAAGTAAGGGAGTCGAAACGAGAAAACGCTTGAGCATAATTCCATGCGGCCTCAAACTTAGACCTCCTCCAGGCGAGGTTTCCATTGAGGCGAAACCAAATAGCTTCTTCATTTCCAGACAGGTATGGAAGTGTTTTTTTTGCAAGATTCAAAAGATGGCTCACCTCGCCGTATCCTTTACCGCCCATTTGTGCCGCACGTATCCCCGTAATCAGTACCTTAAATTGTTCTGCCTTGGAGGTCTTGCAGAAATATAAATTTCGTGAGGTGGTAAATATGGTCTCTAAGCGGGTATTGTCCCAGAGTTCAAAATGGACGTTATAGAAAGGCTTCCAACGTAACTCTAAAGCAGCACACGATTCTTTTCCGGCTGCATGTATAAATTGAGGTAAGGCACAAAAAAGTAGTACGAAAAAAAATTCTCCGAAGAGGTTATGTTTAATCACGACTGTTTGTCTAATAAGTGGGTAGTTCTGCTGTAATAATATACCCAACATTCAGAAACAACAAAACCCATAAACAGATGGCAGATGAAGAAAAAAAAGAAGAATACCCAACAGGGGATGATGGCAGTGAGAGTACCACCCCTCCACCTGGACCAGAGGGTGATGGCGGTGGTAATACCACCCCTCCCCCAAACCCGACTCCGAATCCATAAGTAAACCCAAAGAGCCTTTGAGCAATACGAAGGCTCTTTTCATATCTTACCCCTTTTAGTTCCATGTTAAAGCAAGCCGTGTGCGGCAGCAAGGCAAGGCCATGATCATAGAGACTATACACCTACACAACTTTCGTTCGCATGAAGACAGCCACTTCGCGTTTGGGCCGAAGATTAATCTGCTTTATGGAGACAATGGAATGGGGAAGACCAATATTCTGGAAGCGATCCACTATCTGTGTCTAACAAAAAGTTTTCTGGCCTCCAAAGATCAATATGTTCTCCGGTTTGGGGCAACATCTTTTGAAACCGCAGGAACGTTTATACGGGAAGACGGAGTACACATGCACGCCAAATTGGTTTTCGTACCTAGTGAAGGCAAACGCATTTTTATTAACAAAATCCCCCAAAACACCCTTTCTCAGGTCATCGGCAAGTTTCCGCTGGTGATTTTTTCGCCAGATGACCGGGCGTTGACAAGTGAAGGACCCGAAGTACGACGTAAGTTCTTAAATAACATTTTGTCTCAGGTAAAACCGCTATACCTACACGATTTATTGTTGTATCAACGGGCTGTTGCTCAACGAAACGCACTCCTCCTGCAACTAAAGCGACAACGATTAAAACAAAGTGAACAATTGCTGTCTTGGAATGAAGAACTGATTCAGACAGGAAGCCGAATTATCCGTCAAAGAGTTCGTTTTTTTCAGACCTTTATGCCATTTCTTCAACAAGCCCATCAGTCTATCTCGGTAGTGGGCGAAGTCCCCCATATCCGTTATCAAACAATTGAATTTGGTGCTCCAGAAGAAATTGAGCAGGCCTTCAGAAAAAAACTCACTCATTTACAACAAAGCGAGATAGAGATGGGGCGTTCGCTTGTAGGCCCCCACAGAGATGAAATGATTTTTTTATTGAACAAATTAGAAATAAGAAGATTTGCATCGCATGGACAGCATCGTACCTTTGGTCTTATGCTTCAATTGGCAAAATATTTTTACCTTGCGGAGCATATGAACGAGAAACCAATTCTTCTGCTGGATGATATTTTTGGAGACCTTGATTCCAAACGATCGAAAATCTTCTTAGATTTATTGTGTTCGGAACAAATTGGGCAATGCATCATTACCGCCGTAGAAGATCAAACCTTCAATACAGTTATTTCTTTTGAAGATATACGAAACAGGTGCTTCCACATAAACCACAAAAGTTCTCAGCCATAATCAATACTTTCACCTTATATAAACCTCATACATACCATGACAAACAAGTATCATAACATAATTAGGGGCTTTATCCTCGCCAGCATTACCTTTATTGCAGGTTGTGGCGCAGTTGATCAAAGCCTTGTCACCGGAAACAAGCGGTCTTATGCCTACACCTGGGCTCAGGAAGTTGAGCTTGGCAAACAGACCGATCAGGAAATTATCGCAGAATATGGCCTTTATGAAAACACGAAACTTTCAACCTACGTAAATCAACTGGGGCAAGAAGTTCTTAAATATAGCCATGCACGCAGACCGGAGACATCGGAGGAAATTCGCAATACTCCATTTACCTTTCGGGTGTTAGATAGCCCTATTGTGAATGCGTTTGCATTGCCCGGAGGATACATTTATGTAACCCGTGGTCTTTTGGCGCATACAGACAACGAGGCACAACTGGCCGTGGTTCTCGGTCACGAAATTGGGCATGTGATTGCAAGACATACCTCTATCCAAATGGGGCGCCAACAACGGACACAGATTGGGACCATACTGGGCGTATTAATTGGCGCAGCAGCCGGATTACCGCAAGACATGCTCGAAACCGGTGCTCAGGTTCTCTCTACGGGCCTCAGCCTTAAACTCCTCTCGTATGGACGTGAAGCAGAGCGGGAGTCCGACGCACTCGGGGTGGAATATGCTGCCATGGCTGGATACAAGGTAGGAGAAGCCTCGCGGTTCTTTCAATCTCTGAAGCGCATCCAACAATCAAGTGGTCAAGCAATTCCGGCATTTATGTCCAGTCACCCCGATCCCGGAGAACGAGAAGCAACCATGATACAACTTGAGCAAAAGTATGCGCAAACCATGTCGCTAACGAAGATTAATCAACAGTCATTCTTTACACAAATTGACGGCATTACCATTGGAGAAAACCCCAGACAAGGCTTTACAGAAAACAATGTTTTTTACCATCCAGACCTGAAGTTCCAATTTCCGGTACCGCAGGGCTGGGCCTTACAAAATGGGAGCTCAGCCGTTCAAATGGTCAATGCACAACAAGATGCAGGGATGAAGTTTTCCTTTGCAGCAGAAAAAACAGCACGCGAGGCTGCCACAAAATTGGCCAATACTCAAGGGGTTAAGACGACTTCTTCAAATGCCGTCACCCTTAACAATGGTATTTCGGGTGTCGTGGTAGATGCTTATACGGTAGATCAGAACGGACAAGCCCAGATGGGAATTCGTTCCTATTTTATAGAATATGGCGGAAATGTCTTCAATTTTATGGGACTTGCCGCTGCAAGCAATATTGCCACTCATCGGACCACCTTTGATCAAGTGGTGAATGGATTTGCTACTTTAAAAGATCAAGAAAAACTAACTCGCCAACCTTCTAAATTGGTATTGCAACGAGCAAACAAAAACGGCATTTTCCAAACCTTCCTTCCAACACGGCTCTCCAACAGCCTGACGCCGGAAACGCTTGCTATTATGAACCAACTACAGCTCAACCAAACGATTAATTCTGGCACAACGTTAAAATTGGTCCGATAAAAGGCTAAATGAAACCCTAAAAAAAGGCGGTTAAATCCATAACCGCCTTTTTTTATGCTTGTCCTACAACCGAAGGATAAATTTCAGGCATGGATAGCTGTGATATATCTGCCAATTGCTGATGACTTGAATCAAAGTATTGTTCGACGGCTTCACAGAAGAGGGCATTAAAAATCTCCCGTTTTTCCTCTACTAGCTCGGTTAAGGCCTCTTTTACAAGTTGTTTAAGCACTTCTGGATCCAAATTTTTGTTTTTCATTTTTGTTAGATTGGTCAATATGCTTAGTGTAAGATGTGCGACCAATACAAAATGATTAATTTTTCCAACGGACATCATCAAACCCTGAATCTTCGTCCCAAATTGATTCAGGGAACCTCTGCACAAAGTCTTATTTTGGGAAGGCAACTCTTACTTGCCAGCTTCCCCGTACTAAACCAAACCTCTTGTGGAAACCAAGTATATTTTTGTAACCGGTGGTGTAACATCGTCTCTTGGAAAGGGCATA
Source organism: Bacteroidetes Order II. bacterium (assembly GCA_016788705.1). Taxonomy (NCBI): domain Bacteria; kingdom Pseudomonadati; phylum Bacteroidota; order unclassified Bacteroidota Order II.; species Bacteroidota Order II. bacterium. The sequence goes on along the minus strand of JAEUSQ010000056.1, from coordinate 70,125 downwards.
TTAATTGCTTCGTTGGGCCGACTTTTAGAAGCCCGTGGCCTACGAGTAACCATTCAGAAATTCGACCCCTATATCAATGTGGATCCCGGAACAATGAATCCTTATGAACACGGCGAGGTATATGTGACCAATGATGGAGCGGAGACGGATTTAGATCTAGGGCATTATGAGCGGTATCTCGGCATTCCAATGTCGCAGGCAAATAGTGTTTCTACCGGAAGAATTTATTCTGAAGTCATTCGTAAAGAGCGGGCAGGAGAATACTTGGGAAAAACCGTTCAAGTGGTTCCTCATGTAATTGATGAAATCAAATCTTGGATGACAATGTTGGGCAACAGTGGCGATTATGATGTGGTGATGATTGAAGTAGGTGGCACGGTTGGTGACATCGAAAGTCAGCCATATTTAGAGGCTATCCGACAACTTAGTTTTGAAATGGGTCGTGGAAACACTTGTGATATTCACCTCACCTTGGTTCCTTATCTCTCGGCAGCCGGAGAACTAAAGACTAAACCAACGCAATATTCTGTCAAAACATTATTGGGACATGGGATACAGCCAGATATACTCGTTTGCCGATCGGAAATGCCGATCGAAGAAAGTATCCGAAAAAAAATTGCACTGTTTTGTAATGTGCCACAAAGTGCGGTTATTGCAGCATTAGACGCAGGAACCATCTATGACGTCCCACTTCTTCTTCAACAAGAAGGCTTGGACAAGGTTGTTTGCGAGATTCTACGGCTCAATGATGCCTTACGAAAAACACCCGACATGCGAAGTTGGATTCAGTTCCTGAAAAGACTTAAACACCCCAGACATACCATCCGAATCGGATTGGTCGGTAAATATGTGGACCATCAGGACGCCTACAAGTCCATTACAGAGAGTTTTGTTCTCGCTGGAGCAGCAAACGAAGTGGCCATTGAGTTAAAACTTATTCATTCTGAAAACATTACACCGGAAAATATTGCGGAACAGATGGAAGGGCTCACAGGAATTCTGGTAGCCCCCGGATTTGGTTCTCGTGGCATTCCAGGTAAAATCTCGGCTATACGCTACGTGCGCGAACACAACATTCCCTTCTTAGGTATTTGTCTGGGAATGCAATGTGCTGTAATTGAATTTGCCCGTAATGTTTGTGGGTGGACTTCGGCAGACTCTACCGAGTTTGATCCTGATACCCCTTATCCAGTGATCAATCTGATGGAGAGCCAAAAAGAAATTACCCAAAAAGGCGGAACCATGCGCTTGGGCTTATACGAATGTGTTGTAGAAGCAGGAACAAACGCATACGAAGCCTACGGTAAAACTGACATCCAAGAACGACACCGACACCGCTATGAAGTGAATAACGACCTACGGTATAAACTTAGGGAAAATGGATTGCTTTTTTCCGGGATAAACCCAAAACAAGACTTGGTTGAAATCATTGAATGGCCAGAGCATCGTTGGTTTGTTGGAGCCCAATTTCATCCGGAGTACCAATCAAATGTCAATGCACCACATCCGCTTTTTCTATCATTCACCAAAGCCTGCATCCAATTTGCGAAAGAAAAAGGGCTTATAGAAGTGCCAAAGCCAAAAAGAAAACGGAACAAACCGGAATTGGCCTCTTCCGATGTGTAAAATCGCCCGCTATATTTCTTCTTTTCTAAAAGGCATCATCGTTGAGCAATCCGATTATCCCCCCCTTGTTTACCATCAAAAGCATTGCTTTCTTAAACAAACAGGATAGCCATCCTTTATTTGTTTGAACAACTCCCCAATCTGAACGACCTTTTTGGGGAGCGTTCTTTTCCACATAGTATCCTCTGAAGAATTATACAACAAGCAGCTTTTTCCACAGACAATCCAGCAATTAAGAACACTTAACAAAGAACTTATCCACATTTTTTCCCCAAAGAGATAATTTTCGACCCCTGAGCGGAGAGGTACAAAATAATAATGACCGGTTATACACACTTTATTCACCGCTTGTGTAATTCTCACTTGGGCATAAGGGCAAGCAGTGGAAGGCTATACCAAAAGCAGTGGATAAACTGGGGATAAGCATGCGGATAAAACGTGCAAAAGCCACCTTAAAGTCTGGAGTTGAGAGTTCGTGTTGAAAGTTGACCACTTATCCGTGTTTTATCCACCGTTTTCCACACCCAACACGATGTGGAAAATGGTAGGATAATGTGTTCAAAACAAAATCGGACAGTGGGCTAAAAAGGAGTGGAAAAGTGGGCATAAGGTAAAAGGCTTCCCCCATTAGGTAAAAATAAACGATTCGGAGCGATTAGCATGAGGATAACATGTGGAAAAGCACTTAACAACTTTAAAATAAGTTGAACAGGGAAATGTGGAAAAGTTGCTTATGAACATATCCCCACCCCCTACAACTAATACAACTAAAAATTTAAAAACTTAATTATTATCATCATTAAAAAGGATTTGTGGAAAACTAACGCCAAGCGACTTGTTTGACCCCTTTTGCACTCGCAGTAAAAATGATAGCACCCTCTGATCTGGTTTCTACAACCTCTGCCCCAAAATACCGCCAACGTCCTAAAACGTTTTCGTTGGGAAGACGATAAACGTTCCGTTCTGCAACGCTCACCACTGCTTTGGTCTTAGGCTTCATCACCCGCTGGATAAACTCAGGGGTACTACTGGTAGCGGATCCGTGATGACCTACCTTAACGACATCGGAAGCAAGTGCCACAGGATTGGTTTGTATCAAGCCGTATTCTGTAAATGCAGTACCATCACCCATAAATAAAAACTGATGTGTACCATGTTGAATACGCAATACAATGGAATGACTATTCACATCTTGATGTGCAAGTGGCTTAGAAACAGGTGCAAGTACTTCAACCAAAACAGAAGGGTCTAATTGTAAAAACATGCCCCTTTGTAAGCCCTTGATCGCCACATTTCGCACAAGAGCCAGTGAATCTACCTCTATACAGATATTGGACTGGCAAGGTTGTAAATTGGTAAATACCTCTCCTATATCTAACTGTGTCAATAAAGAGGGCAATCCGCCCATATGGTCTTGGTGTGGATGCGAAATGACCACCACATCTAACCGATTACGGTTTAACTTTCGGAGGTGTGGAATAATCGTGGATAAGCCCGCATCATAAAACTCATTTCGGTCTCCTGCATCAATTAACAGCGTTTTACCATTTGGAAACTCGATCAGTGCAGCATCCCCTTGCCCAACGTCAAAAAAAGTTACCTTGAGCTGAGGACTAAGGCTCGAGGATATACGAGGAAGTGTAAACCCAATCAGTGCAAAAAAGAGGGCAGCAATTGCCGTGCGGTAGCGTATTCTTGGGAAATCCCATTGAGCAAACATAAAAAGTGCCAACAAAAGGCTCAAGATCAACCATAGACTGGTAACGAAACCATGAATGCGAAAGTGTCCAAAGTAGGTATCACTGATCGAAACAAAACCAGTAAATAAGGAAGTAAGTGCACTGGCAGTGTTCCCCATCACAAAGGCCACACTTGGTACAAACCAATCAAGAACTACGGTAAGCAAAATGGAAAGAATGGCTAAATCGGATAGCGGAATGGCAACCAGGTTTAACCAAACGCCAGCAAGAGATACTTGGCCAAAATGATATAGGAGGATAGGTGCTGTGGCCGCAGTAGCCACCACAGAAACACCAATAGACTGTATGCCTGCCTTCTGCCAATCGTGGCGAATAGGCTTGTACTTGGTTATACGTTGGAGTGATGGCTGGAAAATGACAATGCCAGCAACCGCAGCACAGGAAAGCTGAAAGCCAATGTCGTATAAAGTTCCGGGTTGTAGCAACAGCATGATGAACATAGCCACTCCCAAACTATTCAATCCAGAGGTGTCACGTTGTATAAGCGTTGCCGATAGAAAAACCGCAGCCATAACAACAGCCCGAATAACCGAAGGACTACCACCTGTAATCCACAAGAAAAAAATCAACACCACAAACGTAACCGTACAACGAATGACTTCGATTGCAGTCCAGCTAAGCCGTTTGATGCGGCCTAATAGCGGACGTAGTAGATTGAATAATACCATACCGATAAGTAAAACGTGTAATCCCGAAACAGCCAACAAATGCGTTAGTCCTGTATTATTGAAAGACTGTTTGAGGTTTTCTGGCAAGTCGGTACGGTCTCCGATAAGCAAAGCCTTTTGCATAGATGCCATCTCATTAGAAGCGGTGTAATGTGTAATGGTATGACGGATCTTTTCCCTAAGATGATTAACAGAACGATGAATCCACCCATTCGTATTACCAGTCCGCGATAAGGTTTGTGGCTCACGCACATACAAGACGGACTGGATGTTTTTATGGGACAGATAGGTCGCAAAGTCAAAATCTGCGGGATTTCGTTTTGGTTTTGGTCGTTCTAACCGTCCTGCCACTTGAATGTGATCACCCCAGTGCAAATCTGGCAATCCACTTTCTGGGTTGAGTTTTAGGTAAACCAGTACCTTTCCAGAAGCCACTTGGTAACGATTCTGCTCTATCCCAAAAACCTTGAGGGTAAACCTAAGCCCGCTGCGGTACCGAACGGGAAAGTCTGAAACTTCTCCATAAACCAGCGTTTGCCCGGATGTTATTGGCTCTGTGATGAAATGTGAAATATCGTTGGGAGCGCTATTCAAGTCTGCAGACATACGTAAACCACCAAAGACAAAACACAATAGCCCCAACCCAATTCCCCGAAAAAGTGGCCTTAGGCTAACCAATTTGCGTTCAGGTAACAAAGACGTTGCAAAAATCCAACAGAGAAGCATAATCGTACCCAAGAACCAGTCCTCATGGGCGAATAGGGGTGCCGCCATAATACCTGATCCCATCAAGAGAACGACCATAAGCATAGGAAACGAACGCCAACGGGCAATAAGAGAAGCGGAAGAATACATGTGAAATAAAGGTTTAGAAGATACTTTTTCGCTTAGACACCATAAATCTGAACCATATAACCTGATAGGTCACTGATTTTCCATCATCCCTTCATTCCATAAATCGTAGCTTGCAATGCGCCCCAATACATACCTTGAAAAATTGTAGCATGAGTACCAGAAGACAAGCACGAGAACGGGTAATGCAAGCCCTTTATGCCTTTGAACTTAGTGGATCTGATGCACAAGAGATCATTCGCACGGTACTCAAGCGAGAGTTGGATCCGGCTGCCCATGCCTTTGCAACCAGCTTATTCTTACAAACGATTGATTCTAATGCAGAGACAGCCGAGATCATCAAGCAGCATACACGTAATTGGGAGTTACGACGGATAGCCCTGATAGACCGCATTCTGATGCGTATAGCCATTACCGAGTTGCTTGGTTTTCCGGATATCCCACCCAAGGTTACGATTAACGAATGTATCGAAGTAGCAAAAGAGTACAGCACTGCGCAAAGTGGTAAATTTATCAATGGTATTCTGGATGCCATCTTGGGCGACCTAACCAAGGCAGGCAAAATCAGTAAAACGGGGCGTGGATTGGTTGAGATATCGGCTTCCAATCCGGTTCGTCAGAAAGCGTCCGTAAATGAAGCAGAATAAAAAACTTATTTTGTGTACCATTCGTGCCAGAATGGAAGTATATTGTTTTTCCGTCAAACTGTTTCAGGCACCCGAAAGGCAAATAAAGAATGGGTTTCGTTGCAATCGGTGATGTTCATGGCTGTCGAGTTACTTTAGAAGCCCTGTTGAAAGAAATTGCGCCCAGAGAGGACGATATTCTGGTTTTTATCGGGGATTATATAGACCGTGGCCCGGACTCTAAAGGGGTTATAGATTTTCTCTTGGCATACCGCAAAACTCAAAATTGCGTTTTTTTGCGTGGCAACCACGAGCAAATGTTACTGGATATGCTGGATGGCGGTATCGAGGCCCTTTGGCTTTCCAACGGTGGCCGTGATACGATGGAAAGTTACCGTCGTGCAGGATTTGAACAGATTCCCGAAGAGCATATCCGTTTTATACGGGATACACTGTTTTATTACGAAGCAGAAGAGTTCTTATTTGTGCATGGTGGACTTAAGCCGCGCTTTACCGTTGCACAAAATCTTAGCCTCTTCGACCAAGAAATCTTTCTATGGGAGCGTAGTCACCTGCGCACCGAATTTAATGAGTGGGAAAAAACCGTTATTTGTGGCCATACTCCTCAGCCCCATGTGCTGATGCAAGCCAATTTGATTTGTATTGACACGGGGTGTGTGTTTAATTATATCCCCCAGTTTGGAACCCTTTCTGCTATACGGTTACCCGAACATCAAATTATTACCATACCCAATCAAGAAAGACCAGTTCCTCTAAACGGTTAAATAGAAAAGCCTGTCTCGCTATAGAAACAGGCCTAAAATACTGTTCAACGATACCAATCAGTTTAGTTGTACCCACATCCCAAGCCGCAAGTAAGGCTCATTGGTCCCAGCCTCGAAGTATGCCTGATTTCCGCTACTCAGCCGTGTAACCGCCCGAAGAAATGGTTCGACTTTTAGTTTGAGGTCTGCCGGAATTTTAAGTTGTGGTCCTACCCGAAACCCCACATCTATATCAAGGTTTTGGTTAATGGGTTCATTCACCTGATTGATCAGGCTTAGTACCCGAATGGCACCGCCTACAGAAGCAGAAAGGTGAAATGCCGTATCATGATTGCGGTAGGCAGGCGTGAAATTTAGTTGAGCCATCGCTTCTGCCGTAACAATCTCATACGGAAAGACAATCCCTGCTTGTGCGCCCAATCCTGGTAACACCCCTAAACCAAATTGGGCGTTCCTTGGAAAAACACGGCGTGGGTTGTAGTTCGCGGTTGTTTGAGCGGTCAGTATCTCTGGCATGATCAACCCCACCAGAAAGAGCAGAAAGAAAAGTTTCTTCATAGCCAATTTATCGTTCGTTAAAAGTACTTTGGTATCACAATAATACAGCCTCAAATTTAGGGAAGAATTTTGTACTTCCGAAACGATGTTCGCAAGAAATTTCAATCCAGTCATTAAAAGACCGAGTATATTATCAGGCTTAATAAATTATAAACCCCAAATAAACTCCGATGGCATTACGTTGTGGCATAGTTGGGCTTCCGAATGTAGGAAAGTCCACTCTTTTTAATGCACTCACCTCGCAACAATCTGCACTTGCAGCGAATTATCCTTTCGCCACCATAGAGCCTAATGTGGGTATTGTAGCTGTTCCTGATGTGCGCCTACAGGTTTTGGAACGCTTGGTGAAGGCGCAGAAGGTGGTTCCGGCTACTATAGAGTTTGTGGACATTGCGGGCTTGGTGGAAGGTGCCTCGAAGGGTGAAGGATTGGGCAATCAGTTTTTGTCACACATTAGAGAAGTGGATGCGGTCATTCAGGTGGTACGTTGCTTTGACGATCCGAATATTGTACATGTCAACGGTTCTGTGAATCCAACTCGCGACATGGGGGTGATCAGTTTAGAGTTAATCCTTAAAGATCTGGAGAGCGTTGAACGACGGATAGATCGGGTACAACGTGCGGTAAAAGCTGGGGATAAAAAAGCAGCACAGGAACTCGATCTGTTGAAGCGGGTTCAGGCCCACTTGTTAGATGAAAAAGCTATTCGCACAATGCCGCTTATGGGTGACCATGAAAAAGAACTCTTAGACAGCTTTTTTCTTCTTTCTGCCAAGCCCATTTTGTATGCTGCAAACGTTGCGGAATCGGAGATATTAAGCGGCAATGCGTATGTACAAGAAGTGCAGGCATGGGCAGAAGGGGAAGGATCGGAAGTGGTAGTGGTGTCAGCGGAGATTGAGTCTCAATTGGCACAATTAGCGCCCGACGAAAAAGTCATGTTCTTAGAAGATATGGGACTTGAAAATAGTGGATTGGAACGATTGATCAAAGCTGCCTATCATCTTTTAGGATTGATCACATATATTACAGCAGGTGTAAAGGAAGTACGGGCATGGACTATTACACGGGGCACAAAAGCACCGGGTGCTGCGGGAGTAATTCATTCGGATTTTGAACGTGGTTTTATCCGTGCGGAAACCATAAAATATGAAGATTACGTGCGCCTTGGTTCCGAGTCTGCGGCGCGTCAGGCTGGTTTACTGCGTGCAGAGGGGAAAGAATATGTCGTTCAAGACGGCGATGTCATCCATTTTCTGTTTAATGTCTAAGCAAAAATCACCTACATAAAACAGAAGAATGCTGATCTGGGTTAACCTTTTTGGGTTAACCCTTTAGGTTAACAGGCTCAAGTTGTTCCTCTATCTTCTCCAATACCTCTTCTTTTAAAGGAATTTCGCCACTCATTAAAATAGAAAGCGGGTGTAGTGGTACAATGTTCTCAAAAATAATTTTTATGGTTGCGGTAAGTGGGACCGCCAAGATCATGCCACCAATTCCCCACAACCAACCCCAAAAGATTAAGGAAATTAATACGAGAACCGCGCTCAGGTCCAAACTGTTGGCCATGATCCGTGGCTCCAAAACATTACCGATAATCATGTGGGCTGCAAGCGGCAGCGTTAATACCAATACGGGTTGCACCCAGCTATCGAACTGCAAAATAGCCAAGATGACGGGCAATGCGGTTGCAATGGTTCCACCGACGTTCGGGATGTAGTTTAGGAGAAACGCAATAAAACCCCACATAATTGGAAAATCCAACCCGATGAGCCAAAGGATTAGACTCGTCACAATGCCCATAAGTAAGCTCATTAGGGTCTTTACAAAAAGATATTGCCGAACCTGCTTGTCTATATTTTCTATAATTCCTGCCATAGCATTGGCATATCCTGGCTGAAAGGCTGACTTTACTTTTTGGGTAAGTTGACCGGAAGTAGCGAGAATAAACATCATGTATAAAATAACAATGAATGTATTGGTCAGAAAGTGCAAAAAAGAACCAACCCCAGATGTTACCGAGTCTGCAACCGATGAGACGCTCAAAGCGTCTTGCCACGGAATGTCCTCAATCCGCATGTCAAAGTTCCCAAGAACCTGCCTGAGTTGATACTCCATGTCCACAACCAACTGGGTGAGTTTGGGTTGATAAATACGGATACCATCTACAAAAGAAGCAATGCTGGAATAGATTAGCAATCCCAAGACCGAGACCATTAATCCAAATACCAGCAATACCATTAAAAGCCCAATAAAAGCCGGAAATTTCCGCTTCTTGAAATAAAGCATAATGGGCGAAAACAAGTTCGATAGCAGGAGGGCAATAATAAGCGGTAATAAAATAGAGGCGAGCAGGTGCATCACAAAGCCTAGGGCTATAGCGACCAGAATGCCAAGCAGTAAGAGGATAAGGTTATTGGAACTTTGAACCATGACGTTGAGAGAAGAAATGATCGTTGCAGGGAAATGTACGGAATTATTCTGCAAATAGGTAAGGGATTTTTTGTTTACATCGTAGGTATTTCTTGATATAACCATTTGTCGCACATCTTCACGCTGCTTTGTCTGTATCTTCACCTAAATTTTTGTTCAATCATAAAGGTAAAGTCTCATTTGGCTTTGTTAATGGTTTAATTTACAAAGATACAAAGCAGGTATATCGGCAGTGTCTAACGAACAAGTTCATGAGAGGTATATCTGGTTAATTGTTTTTAACGGGCATAAACATTGTGAAATACCATGAGCCAAACTTCAGAATCCAAAATCCTTAAGTTTTACCGTTCTCAGACAGGCCGCAAGTTTATAACGGGGGTTACCGGTATTGGCCTGATGGGGTTTTTAGTGGTGCATCTGGCGGGTAATTTGGGCTTTTTTATAGGTGCAGACGCCGTAAATGCCTATACTGCAAAGTTGCACAGTTTGGGTCCATTGGTTTTGATCGTTGAAATTGGTCTAATTGCGATCGTTCTTTTTCATGCGATTTTAGGCATCAGCATTGCACAAGAAAAGCAAAAAGCACGTCCTGAAGGATACGCCCTGCATGTTTCGGGCGGTGCTCCGAGCCGCATGTCTCCTGCTTCCAAAAGCATGATATGGACGGGTCTCATCTTGTTGTTCTTTATCGTATTGCACGTTTGGCAATTCCGGTTCGGACCGCATTATGATACCATGCTCCCTGGTGGGGTTGAGCCTGTTCGGGATATGTATAAGGTGGTGGTAGATGTATTTGTTAATCCTTTGTGGGTCGCGCTCTATATGGGGGTGATGGTTTTATTGGGTTTCCATTTGCGCCATGGCTTTTGGAGTGCTTTTCAGAGCATCGGGGCAATGAGTTCTCGGCTCTCCAACACAATGTATGCGGCGGCACTGGTCTTTGCAGTATTAATTGCGTTGGGATTTTTTGTCTTGCCGTTGTATTTGCATTTGAAGCCTTAATCTTATTAAATCTGGAAAATCCTTTCATCTTATAGAATAACCGCTATGTCGAAATTAGATGCGCGTATTCCTGCCGGTCCCATTTCAGAGAAGTGGACCCGATTCAAGCAGAACATGAAGCTTGTGAACCCGGCAAACAAACGCAAGCACACCATTATCGTAGTCGGAACTGGTTTGGCCGGGGCAGCAGCCGCCGCAAGTCTGGCAGAACTTGGCTATAACATAAAGGCTTTTTGTATTCAGGACTCGGCGCGGCGTGCGCACTCCATTGCTGCACAAGGCGGTATTAATGCGGCCAAAAATTATGCAGGAGATGGTGACTCGATCTACCGATTGTTCTATGATACGGTAAAAGGGGGCGATTATCGGGCGCGCGAAGCCAATGTTTATCGGCTTGCTGAAACCAGTGTGGATATTATAGACCAGTGTGTGGCACAAGGCGTTCCGTTTGCACGGGAGTATGGCGGCTTGTTAGATAACCGCTCTTTTGGAGGAGCTCAGCTTTCTCGGACGTTTTATGCACGTGGCCAAACAGGTCAGCAATTGCTTTTGGGTGCTTATGGCGCGCTAAATAAGACCATCAATGCGGGTCAGGTGCAAATGTATGCACGTCACGAGATGTTGGACGTTGTGGTTGTAGATGGGAAAGCGCGTGGCATTATCTGCCGTAACTTAGTAACCGGAGAATATGAGCGCCATTCTGGTAGTGCTGTGTTGTTGTGTACAGGTGGTTATGGGAATGTTTTTTATCTTTCAACCAATGCCAAAAACTCAAACGTAACAGCCGCTTGGAAGGCGTATAAAAGAGGTGCTCTCTTCGGAAATCCATGCTTTACGCAAATACACCCAACCTGTATTCCTGTTTCCGGAGATTACCAGTCTAAACTCACCCTAATGTCTGAGTCGCTACGGAACGATGGCCGGGTTTGGGTGCCTAAGAAGAAAGAAGACTGCCAAAAGCACCCGAATCAAATTTCGGAAGAAGACCGAGATTATTTCCTCGAGCGGCGCTATCCTAGTTTTGGGAACTTAGTCCCCCGTGATGTGGCATCGCGTAATGCAAAGTATGTGTGCGATGAAGGGCGCGGGGTTGGCGAAACTGGATTGGCGGTTTATTTAGATTTTGCGGACTCTATCAAGCGTTTGGGCAAACATACCATTGAAGAGCGGTATGGTAACTTGTTTGAAATGTATGAGCGGATTACAGGTGAAAACCCATATGAAGTTCCCATGCGCATTTATCCGGCTGTACACTATACAATGGGCGGTCTTTGGGTAGATTATTCTTTGATGACTACTGTTCCTGGCTTGTTTGCGTTGGGTGAAGCCAATTTCTCGGATCATGGAGCAAACCGATTGGGCGCAAGCGCATTGATGCAAGGTTTAGCAGATGGTTACTTTGTGGCGCCTTATACCGTGACGGATTATATTGCAAGCAATTCGTTGGAAGCAATTAACGAGTCTCATCCGGCTTTTGAGGAAGCAGAAAAAGAATCAAGCGATCGCATTCAGAAGCTATTGAACATTAAGGGCAAAAAAACCGTATTGGAGTACCATCGCGAATTGGGTAAGATTATGTGGGATCAGGTAGGTATGTCCAGAAATAAAGTGGGCCTCGAACAAGCTATCAAAGATATTCAGGCGCTCCGGGAAGACTTTTGGAAGAATGTGTACGTCCCCGGCGAAGCCAATACCATGAACAAAAGTCTTGAGTTTGCAAACCGGGTGGCGGACTTTTTAGAACTGGGGGAATTGATGGCGCGTGATGCATTTTACCGGGAGGAATCTTGTGGAGGCCACTTCCGGGAGGAATACCAGACAGAAGATGGTGAAGCTTTACGAAATGACGAAGACTACGCTTATGTATCAACATGGGAATATAAAGGCGACCATGCCGAACCTGCCCTCCACAAAGAATCTTTGGTATTCGAAAACGTTAAACTAACCCAACGGAGCTATAAGTAATGCTGTCACCGACGTTTCGTCTGAAGACTGTCTTTTATTTATAGATAACCAGAAAAAAGAAGTGCTATGAGCCACGATAACATGACCATACACCTGCGGGTTTGGCGACAATCCGGCCCGAATGCCAAAGGAAACTTTGAGCAATATACCCTTGACACGGTAAACCCCCATATGTCGTTCCTCGAAATGCTGGACGTGTTGAACGAAAGGCTTACGAAGGAAGGACAAGTCCCCGTCGAATTTGACCACGACTGCCGTGAGGGTATTTGTGGTAGCTGTGGAGTAGTGATTAATGGGACGGCGCACGGACCGCAACAACGCACGGCTTCGTGTCAGTTGCATATGCGCCACTATAAAGATGGTGATGCGATTACCATTGAACCTTGGCGTGCAAAAGCCTTCCCGATTGTTCGGGACTTGGTCGTAGATCGTACAGCATTCGATCGGATTCAAGAAGCCGGAGGATATATTTCTGTAAAGACGGGATCAGCCCCTGATGCCCATGCTCTTCCCATTGGCAAGGAGGTGGCAGATGAAGCGTTCGATTATGCAGCTTGTATTGGATGTGGGGCATGTGTTGCAGCGTGTCCTAATGCCTCGGCCTCGTTGTTTACCGCAGCTAAAATCAGTCAGTTGGCCCTGTTACCACAAGGTCAACCGGAGCGGAAGCGCCGTGTGATCGCAATGGTGGATCAGATGAAGGCTGAAGGATTTGGCGACTGCTCCAACCATGGTGAGTGTGAGGCTGTCTGTCCGAAGGGAATTTCTATTGCTGGTATTGCTAAAATGCGTAGAGAGTATTTTAAAGCGATTCTTACGGGTAAATAGGCGCTTATTTGCGTTATAGTTTATGAATCTAAACCCTCTAAGCATAAAGTATTGCATAGAGGGTTTTTAGCTTATACAGGGATACAAAAGAAAACCCGAAGCAGGGAGACTTCGGGCCTTCTTTTAAAATGCTTGCCTGAACAACCAGTGACTGGCGACCAGGCATAGTCATCTATTAAACCACCACACTTATAGATACCCGAAAAAAAATTAAAAAGCGACATTGGTACGAGAAAAAAAATGAGAAGTGCAAAAAAAAGTATGCTTTGGCTAAACGTAACCATAAAAAATCCGATCTTATAAGTGCCTCCCCTTGCAATTTGCAAAATACTTTATTAGCATTAAGATACTAGCTACCTTTGTTCCTGAAACCTTTTTGGGTGTGCAGGACATTTAACATACCAATCCACTATATAACTATGAAGCGGATATCAATCCTCCTATTTGTCTTCCTGATCGGCATGTTGCCTGCATATGCCCAACTACCAGATGCCTACCTGCGCTATCTGAAAGCTGGGAACTCGTTGCGGGAAGCCAACCAATTTGATCAGGCCGAGTATTACCTGAAGCGTGGGCTCGAAGATGCCCGTCAACGAAAAGCGACCTACTGGGAAGCAGTGGCTCAAGAATATCTGGGCCTTTTGTATCGGGACACAAGTAGAAATGTGGAGGCTATACGGGCTTTTAATAAATCAATTGAGTTATACAATAACATCAATATGGGTGTCAGTGCGCGTGCAGTTCGTGAACTTTCGAGCGGTATCAGAGGGGTTGATGAAGTATATGCTGGGGTAGATATTGGCTCTAAAGGTGTAAAACTGAGTCTTATAGGGGTCTCTTTAAACGCACGCGGGCAATACGAGTATGCCACAAAATACGATAATACCAAGAATACCGACCCTATGGTGCTGTCTTCGCAATCGAATGCTGCCACCTTGGCGGCTGTTCAAGCTTATTTGAACGAGGCGGAAACCAAACATGGGATTCCTAAAGACCGCATTTTTGTGGTTGTCAGTAGTGGTTTGAAACAAGAAGTGGATAAAAAAAATCAACAAACCACTTTTGAAACGCAGATCGTGACCCCTATCAAAAATGCGGGTTATAAGTTCGACTACATTACGCCCGAGCAAGAAGGGCAATATTTGGCCAAAGGCATCGTACCCCCTAGGCAACTTCAAACGGTTTCTGTATTAGATGTTGGCAGTGGTAATACAAAGGGTGGTGCTTTCACGGGCAATGATTCCTTTGATCCCATTTCATTTCCTTTTGGGACAAAGTCATTTACCAACGAGATTAAAAAGTATCAGTACGCCTCGCCTCAGGAATTTGGGAATATGGGCAAACTGCTGATTGACGGGCGTTTTAAATCTGAGATTGCAGATGAGGTAAACCGTCATCCTGTCTTAAAGAATCGTCCTAACGTCTATCTGTCTGGTGGAATCGTATGGGCAATTGCTACATATCTAAAAGCAGATAAAGTGAATGAGCTTTTTGTGGAATTGACCCCTGCCGACATACGGAAATTCAAAGAGATGGCTATAAATGATTACCAGTCACTGACCAATCCTAACTTGGCTGGCATCGAGGATGATGCACTTTTCGAGAAGGCGAAAACCGAAGTAGGGCGGGTAACCTCTACTTTTGAACAAGAAGCGCTGATTTCTGGATCCATCTGGCTTGAAGCATTGGTAAATGAATGGTCTGCTTCTGGCCCTAAGAAAAAGTTGTACTTTGCGCGACAAGGTGTAGTTGGGTGGTTAACTGGTTATATTGTTTACACAGTAACCGAGCAGTATAAGAAAGAGACAGAATAAGCATAAGAGGCCCATCTTACAAAAGATGGGTTCCGGAAAAGATTCTGGAACCCATCTTTTGTAAAGGGCTTTGCTTAAGACTGTTCTGACTTTTGCATATTCATGTATCGCTTCCGGTCATTGATGTCAAGGTATCGCTTGCGTAGCCGGAGAGATTTGGGTGTTATTTCGATGAGTTCGTCGTCCCGAATAAATTCAATCAATTCCTCCAAGGACATTCTCCGTGGTGGAATCAATTTCTCGAATGAGTCGGCACTGGCGGCACGCATATTTGTCAACTTTTTCTCTTTGGTGATGTTCACATCTAAATCGGCATCACGGGCATTTTCGCCAATGATCATGCCACTATAGACATCTTCGGCAGGTTCAACAAAGAGTTCGCCCCGTTCTTGTAAGCCTAAGATGGCATAGGCGGTTGTTTTACCGCTCCTATCCGAGACCAAGGCCCCCGTAGTACGGTGTACGATGTTGCCAGCCCAAGGCCGATAAGCCAAGAAGAAGTGGTTTAAGAGGCCAGTACCCTTGGTATCGGTCATAAATTCGGTGCGGTAGCCTATAAGACCTCTACTTGGGATTTCAAATTCCATCCGAACCCGTCCGAGACCATGATTAATCATTTTGGTCATGGTTCCTTTTCGGAGTGCCAGTTTTTGAATGACTACACCACTATACGCTTCGTCCACGTCCACCAGAATTTGCTCGAAAGGTTCATGCTTGCTGCCTTTTACCATTTTGACCAAGACTTGTGGTTGTCCGACAGCAAATTCGTATCCTTCGCGACGCATTTGTTCGATTAGAATTGCCATTTGGAGTTCACCTCTACCGAATACCATGAACTTATCTGCGGATTCGGTGTCTTCTATTTTCATGGCCAAGTTGGTTTCCACTTCCCTATAGAGGCGCTCGCGCAATCGTTGACTGGTAACGAACTTCCCATCGCGCCCCACAAACGGAGAATCGTTGATGCGGAATTCCATAGAGAGCGTGGGTTCGTCCACATGCAAGGGCGGTAAGGGTTGTGGGTTTTCGGCATCTGCAATAGAATCTCCCAGGCCAATGCCAGACATACCTGCAATGGCGATGATATCACCCGGCCCTGCATTCTCTACTGGAACGTGTTTAAGCCCTTCATAATCGAACAAGCCAGTGGTTTGCATATACGTTTGGGTTCCATCGGTTTTGCAGAGCGCCACCCGCTGTTTATTCCGGATGCTGCCTTGCATCACACGTCCAATGGCCAGAGGGCCTAGGTACTCGTTCGGAATGACATTGGTGACCAAAAATTGAAAAGAGGCTTCTGCATCGCCAGCAGGGGGAGGAACATGATTTAAAATGGTCTCAAACAAGGGTTTAAGATCTGTCAAAGGCTTTTCGAGGTCGTTGGTACATTTGCCTTCGCGGGCAACTGCATATAGATATGGGAACTCTATTTGCTCATCGTTTGCATCCAAATCCAGAAACAAATCATAAATCTCGTTAAGTACCTCTTGTGGTCGTGCGTCCTGCCGATCAATTTTATTGATTACAATGATCGGAGGAAGGCCGAGGGATAAGGCTTTCTGGAGCACGAACCGGGTTTGTGGTAAAGGGCCTTCTGCGGCATCTACGAGGAGTAAGACACCATCCACCATGCGCAGTGTTCTTTCCACCTCCCCACCAAAGTCAGCATGTCCTGGTGTATCAACAATATTGATCTTAAAATCTCCATAGTGAATGGCGGTGTTCTTCGCCATGATGGTAATGCCCTTTTCCCGCTCCAGGTCCATAGAGTCCATAACCCGAACCGCTACTTCCTGATTTTCCCGAAACGTGCCACTTTGCCAGAGCATGGCATCTACCAAGGTGGTCTTGCCATGATCCACGTGCGCAATAATGGCAATATTTCTGATTTGTTGTTGCTTCATAAATAAAGACTTGTTGTTTTAGGGTAAGTTCTTTAAAAAAAGAAAGATAGTGGCTGTTTGAATTAATCAACCGTGAAAACCACCTCGTTAGCTGAAAATACACGGTCTTAAACTTGTCTAAACAAATATAGTATTTGTTTAGACAAGTTTATAAATAATAAATACTTACGTAGGTGTTTTTTAAACCCTTCTATGCAGTGATACATCTCATCTTCGGTAAAAAACAAATCCTGTCTATAACAAAACACTTTTACATAAATAACCAACCACCATGTTTATCACCAAAAAAATAAGCCAAGCATTCCTTTTACTCCTCTTAGTTTATGGTGGAGCAATGGGACAATCGGCCACCCAAGTTGTACAACAAACACGAAATGGTAAGAGTTTGTATGTTAAGCTAATGGGAGGGCTTAACGTATATGGAGGCGATACCGATGGTATTCCGCATTACAAAAAAATATCACTGATTGAACTTGGGGATTACCTGAAATCAATAGGTTACTCTGGTCGTTTAGAAGTAGGGCTGCCCATCACCAAGCGTATTGATGTGGCTTTGGCTGGCGAATACGGTTACTATCCTAATATTGAGCCTAATGAAGGTCCGTTTGCCCTTCCTTTTTCACAGGGTAAAATCAGTGATGAAAAACGGCTACATTTAGACTTATTGGGTCGGTTTAATATCTTGCCAGACAATAGCATCAACCCCTTTGTTCAATTGGGGGGAAACCTGACTTTTGGTAAGACAACAGATATTGTGACTTCTGCCAAATCTACCAAACTGGGTTTTGGACCTTCTGGCGGATTTGGGGTGGACGTGAAGATCAATGATAAATTAAGTGTGGTATTAGAAAACAACCATGCGTTGGTTTTTCCTGATATTGCGGTAGATGGTGCTGATTATGCGAAGCAACTGGGTTCACCAGGAGATGATCAAGACCATGATTGGCTTAGCTTTTATGGGATCGGCGCTAAATTGAAAATTGGTAGTGGACTGGGATGTTCTCCGATTGATGTACTTCAGATCAATGGGCCGCGCAGCATAAACATAAATGAGGAAGGAAAATTTAACTCCACTTTAAATACGGCATCCAGCCTACCTGCGGAGTATTACTGGGATTTTGGGGATGGAACGGTGGTACAGGGGATGAACGCTACCCATAAATTTGCAAAACCAGGTACCTACACCATAACCTTCTCTGCCACAAATTGTGGCGGGACAGATGTAGAAAGTTTTCCGGTGACGGTTGCAGGACCAACAACTCAGCCTTCGCTTTCTATTGTTTCGCTCACGCCTTCTATGACTTCAGCAAAGGTAGGAGAAGTGATTCGTTTTAATGCCGAGGTAAGGGGAACGGCTCCAATTTCCTACCGCTGGAACTTTGGAGACGGTAGTACTTCAAATGCGACTACACCTACCCATGCATATAGTACGCCTGGAACCTACACCGTAATTCTGGAAGCCCAAAATGCAGCAGGAATAGACCGTCGGATGCAGACGATCGAGATTACAAAATCTGTGGTGGATGCATGTGATGCAATCACAGAACTCAATTCTGTTTATTTTGCTTTCGGTAGCTCACAGTTAGACGCCAATGCACAAAGTCGCTTAATGGAAAACGTGGATGTACTCAAGGGCTGTTCAAATCTGAATATTCGGATTAATGGGTATGCCGATCACTTAGAACCGAATGAGATGACCATCACGCAGCGTCGGGCACAAGCCGTTTCCGACTTCTACCAGTCTAAAGGTATTCCGGCAAGCCGTTTAGGAATTTTGGGAAAAGGACGGGATGCCGTGTCGTGTGATAAAGAAGATCCAGGAAAAGGATGTCGTAGAAACCGACGAGTAGAATCTATACCTGTTAAAAGATAAGACTTGGTCTTAAACATAAAGAAAGCGCGGGCGAGTAAGTAAACTTACTGGCCCGCTTTGGTTTTGATATAGCCATTATGTTAAGTATCTTTAATAAACCCACAAAGGATTGCCTCATCTCAGCACAGGCAATGCCATATATGACATCACAAAAACCAGATAAAAAGGCAAAATGCCTACATATTTGGCTATATAGCGATAAAGATGATTGGTACACCATTGATCCGTATGAAGCGAGGCTTACGACTTTTACCCTTCATAATCTGTTTGGCTTCGGTTGTGGTTGTTCATTCGCAACCCACTTTGAAGCTACCTTTTACATTGCCCTTAGATCAAAAGCGGATTTTTTTGAGTGCTAAACTGGGTTGGACCACATACGGAGGAGATACAGATAATAACCGTTTGGGGCAATGGGGAACCTACATCAGGGACCGTGGGCATTTATTCGGATTAGAAGCGGGTTATCGTTTAAGCAATCGCTATGAAGTAACCGTGGGGGGCGTTATCGGGAACTACCCGAAAATTGAACCCGATGAATACGTGCCACAGGCAAAGGATACGAGACGGTTCCAACTGATTAGCAGTGCTCGGATGATCTTGAACCCAGGGGCCGATGTGCAAACTTACCTTAGCATGGGGGGGAATATACTATTCGGACATTATTACCGACCCCAAACCCTTAAAAAAGTCTTTCAGCCGGGGATTGGGGTAACAGGAGCGATTGGGTTGACATACATGTTGAATAGACAAGCCTCTGTTTTTATGGAAGGTAGCATCGAGGCTACGTTTCCTGATGCTGCCGCAGATTCAGGAGACTATGGACGAGACTTTGGCTCTGTCGGCAATCCAAATGTGGGTGGTGATTTGTCTAATTCTGACTTACTGGGTTTTTTTGGGGCAGGGCTTCGATACAACTTGTCTAAAGAAATTTCGTGTACACCTGTACGAATAGCCGCTTTAAATGTGCCGAATCAGGTAAACGCAAATCGAGTAGCAACCATGATTGGTGCGGTCAACGAAGCGACCCAGCCTGTAGAGGTAATATGGGATTTCGGAGACGGTCGGATGGGGACCGGTAAGGTTGCCGACCATCGTTTTCCAGGGCCTGGTGCATATATGGTCTCGTTTTCTGTAAGCAATTGTGGTGGAACAGACACCCGCACCGCACGAATTGTTGTAGAAGAACCTCCTATACAATGTGAAAAACCAGTCATTCGTCACATTACTTCAAAGAGAGATGGTTGGGATGGCGTAACAGTCAGTTTTGCGCCCGAAGTAGAGGGGACGCTTCCGATGGAGTATATTTGGGATTTTGGAGACGGGAATACCTCCATTGCACAATTTCCGCGC
This sequence comes from Bacteroidetes Order II. bacterium, assembly GCA_016788705.1. Taxonomy (NCBI): domain Bacteria; kingdom Pseudomonadati; phylum Bacteroidota; order unclassified Bacteroidota Order II.; species Bacteroidota Order II. bacterium. The sequence continues at coordinate 50,081 of JAEUSQ010000056.1, read as the reverse complement.
TACACATATCCCCGAATCGGGAGTTACAATGTGTCACTACAGGTCCGCAATTGTGGCGGAGAGGATATAAAAACAGAAACATTAAAAATTTCGTCAGAATTAATTCGGGAAAGTTCTTGTATCGGTTTAGACCTGAAAACCGTCCACTTTTCACAAAATAGTGCGGTTTTAGACGAAGAAGATATGGCAGCATTGCGGGACAATCTTGCTTTTTTACAACGGTGTAAATCGGTTTGTGTACGAACATCTGGATACTTTGATTATCTGGAGGCCTCGAACGATCTGGCAACGAGAAGGGCATTGACGGTAAAAAACTTTTATGCTCAAAATGGGATTCCCGCGAGTCGGATACAAGCCGCAAGTGCAGGACGCTCGTTTATTAATTGCGAAAATGAAGACCAGACATCAGGCTGTAGTCGAAATCAAAAAGTGGAGAGTAGTACCAAACAATGTAATTGACTTTTCAGTCACCAAAATAAGCCTCGATTGATTCGAGGTTTGTTTTTGGTACTTGGTGTAATGCTTTCCAGAGGAGGAGCAATTTTGTACTTTGGGGTTCTCATTAATGGAAGATAGTCATGAAACGAAAAGTAGTACTCATACTGTGTCTGGTCTGGACGGCTTGTTCTGGCCCTAAAAACGAAGGTAGTCATGCGCAAATACCCCAATTACCTGTTCAGGAGGTGACAAAGACAAGTGTACAAGTGGCAAATGAAGCAGTAAAAACCTCACTTGCGTCTATCATGGCAATGCCCACTTTAGCAAAGCGGGCGGCTACATGGAAAATAGATACCTTGTTGGTGTATGAAGCCGATCGGATTATAGAACTGAAAATGAATGATGGTATGGGTTATGTGCCCTTTCGGGAAGAACAGGTGCAGCGGATTTATGAGGCATTTGAAGCCGTGTTAAAGCCAATCTATCCGGATTTTCGTGTAAAAATAACGGTTCTGCGTCTGCCTTTGTACGAGCTGGTCCCGAATCTTTACCGGAGTAAAACGCCCAAAGATTCTTCACGTATGCCTCAGGTTGTTCAACGTGGAAGCCCAATCGTTCAAAACAAAAGTAAGACATATGAACCAAGAAAGGGGCTTTTTAACCGCAATATTGCCCTTTGGCATAGCCATGGCTGGTACTACGAACACAAATTGAACCGTTGGGAGTGGCAACGTGCCCGGAGTTTTCTGACGGTCGAAGACCTCTTGCCGATGCAGTTTGTGTTACCCTATTTGGTTCCGATGTTGGAGAAGGCTGGTGCAACGGTTTTTTTGCCTCGGGAAAGAGATCCTAACCCCAATGAAATAATTATAGACAACGATGGTAACTGGCGAAATGTGTCGGGCGGAAAATCGGAGTACAAAGAAGTGGGGAATTGGCTTAGGGGCGATGTTGGATTTGCGATGGGGCAACCGCCTTATCCAGAAGGGGTAAATCCGTTTCAACTTGGAACATATCGGATGACAACCTCCACCAAAGAGGCAACAGCCCGCATCACTTGGGCGTCCGATGTACCTGAATCCGGGGAGTATGCTGTTTATGTGGCCTATCAGTCGTTACCGGAAAGCATTGAAAATGCACGATATACAGTTGATCACACGGGTGGTACAACGGTATTCGAAGTTAACCAAAAAATAGGTAGTGGGACGTGGATATATTTAGGCACGTTCCACTTTGATTCCCTGCAAAAAGCGCGTATTACACTTACCAACCAAAGTGACGAGACTGGAAAAATAGTAACGGCAGATGCAATTCGTCTGGGTGGTGGTCTTGGCATGATGTTACGAAATGGCACAGTAAGTGGGCGGGCCAAATATGTGGAGGGGGCACGATACTGGTTGCAATATGCAGGAATGCCAGACTCGCTGGTATATAATGTTTCACCTCCGAAAGACGATGATTATCGTGACGACTTTCAGAGCCGAGGTGAGTGGGTTAATTACCTGCGTGGCGCACCGTTTGGCCCCAATAAAAACAGAACGGTAAAAGGTTTGGGCATTCCAATAGACCTTTCTTTGGCCTTTCATACCGATGCCGGGCTTACGACCAATGCCAATGTGATTGGAACCTTGATGATTTACTCCAGCAAAACGACGGGTGGATCCATCACTTTTCCAGATGGACAATCACGATTTGCCAACCGAGACCTTGCCGATATCTTACAAACACAACTCACAGATGACCTTCGGGCGCACTACGATTCGTCTTGGACACGCCGCGAACTTTGGGATAAAGACTACTCTGAGGCGTTTAGGCCCAATGTGCCAGCAGCGCTGTTAGAGCTACTTTCCCACCAAAATTTTCAAGACCAAAAATTTGCCCAAGACCCCCGTTTTCGGTTTGATGTAGGTCGGGCAATATATAAGGCCATGTTGCGATTTATTGCTGGACAACATGGCTTCGAGCCTATTATCCAGCCGCTGCCCCCCTCCCATTTCCGCGTACAGTTAGAAGGAGGCGATGCGGTACTATCATGGCAGCCAGTTGCGGACCCGTTGGAAAAAACAGCAAATCCAGAGCGTTATGTGGTCTATATGCGGAAAAATGATGGCGGATGGGACAATGGAACAGGCGTAACAAGAACCGACTTTCGTTTCCCGAAATTGGAAGCAGGGGTGGTATATGCATTTAAAGTAGCTGGCGTAAACGAGGGTGGAGAAAGTTTCCCCACCGAGGTTTTGTCGGTAGGGCGTCTTGAAAATAGCAATCCAAAAATCTTGGTTATGAATGGATTTGACCGAGTTTCGCCGCCGCATATATTCAAAGAAGGAAATTTGTCCGGATTTGCACATTGGGTAGATGAAGGGGTATCAGACGGGGTAAGTTATGGGTTTACAGGTGATCAATTTAACTTCGAAACGTCTTCTGTCTGGAGCGACGACGATGCCCCCGGTCATGGGGCCAGTTATGCAGATTTTGAAGGGAAGCCGATTGCAGGCAATACAAAAGACTTCACAAGGGTTCATGGCAAAGCCCTTCTTGCCGCCGGATATTCGTTCGATTCGGTAAGTGACGAGGCCGTTATGGCGAATATGGCCCTTCTTTCACCATATAAAGCCATTGATTTGATCTTAGGAGAAGAAAAAGAAACCCCTTGGCCCAAGCCAAACGGAACACGCCCCGCTATACCACCCATGTTTAAGGCTTTCCCTGAGCAACTCCAGCAAGGTTTAGAAACCTATTTGGGACAAGGGGGGAAACTCTTCGCTTCTGGTTCCTATCTTGCTACGGACTTGGTAAAAGGGAAACCCAGCCTACATCCGGATATCACCTTTGCAAAAAATGTTCTTCGCATGACGTGGCGTACCGATCATGCTGCCACTGTGGGTGATGTACACAGCGTGGAGGCCGATTTTCTTCCTCCGAACTTCCGTTTCCGCTTCGAGACCAAACGAAATCCTAAAATATATGCTGCCGAGGCGCCTGATGGCTTAGAGCCTGCAAGCTCTGCCGGAAAAACCCTTCTTCGGTATAGCGAAAACAATATCAGTGCGGGTATAGGGGAAAAAGAGAGAACCGTACTCTTGGGCTTTCCATTTGAAGTGATCGCCGATGAAAGGGCGCAAAAGATCGTTATGAAAGCGGTAATGCAATGGCTTGGACTTTAGCAAACGCAAAAAAAACGGGGCTGCCATTTTTAAAAGACAGCCCCGTTTTGCCTTTACAGCCCTTGGATCAATTAAATCCAGTTCCAGAAACTGCCGGACGTGCATCCTGGTTGGCCACTTGCCAAGCAGTAGCAAAAATCATACGGCCAATATCTGCCATACGTTTGTATTCAATTTTTTCCGGTTCATCTTCCAAACCATGATAGTCTTCATGGGTTCCGGTGAAAAAGAAAATGAACGGGATCTTATGCTTACCGAAGTTCCAGTGGTCAGAACGGCGGTAGAACTGATTTGGATCATTTTTGTCGTTAAAGCGCTCAGAAAGAACCAAATTGGTGCCAGTAAGTTTGTTCACCTGTGCATTTAAATCGTGCAACTCTTGTGAAATAAGTTTTGAACCAATGATGTAAACATAGTTCTTTTCATCCTTGACCGGATGAGTGGGGTCAAATCTTCCAACCATGTCTATGTTTAGGTTTGTTACGATCTTATCGAGGGGCACAACGGGGTCTTTATCGGCAAAATATTCGGAACCAAATAAGCCTTTTTCTTCTCCCGACACATTCAGGAAAATAATAGAGCGGCGAGGACGGTAGCCATCTGCGGCTGCGCGTGCAAATGCTTCAGCAATAGCAATCGTGGTGACCGTTCCAGATCCATCGTCATCGGCCCCATTAAAGATATTGTCCCCCTCTTTTGTTGGGTCCCAACCTACGTGGTCTAAGTGACTGGAAATAATCACATATTCATCTTTCAGATCGGTACCTTCGATCATGGCGACCACATTTTCCGTATCAGCCAGTCGGGTTTGATTTTCAACCTTGCCCTTTAATTTGGTGTCGGTCAGTTCAAAGACAATGGGTTTAAGAGAGGTATTAATTTCAGAACGCAACGATTCTACACTTTTTCCGGAAGAGGCGAGCAGTTGATTGGCAAAAGTGGTAGAAATTTGGGCAAAAGGTGGAATTCTGCGTCCACCACCTGATTGTCCCTCGACAGGCATCCGGAGTTGCCCTACTTTGTTTGCCAGCGCATTTGCTTGTTGCTGTACAAAAGTGCCAAATTCAGGACGGTCTGAAATGATAAGAAAGCCAATTGGTTGTCCGCCAGAGAAAGCCGGAGCCATTTTGCTCCACCATTGGGTGGACCATTTGGTGGGTTTACCATCCGCTGAAAGCAGGCTATTGTCTCCATTCATCGGTTCTTTGTCAAAAATCAACAACCATTTACCAGCCCATGAAATATTGGCGGCTTTTAGCGCGGCATAGTCATCGTATTTACCATCCTCTTTGATACCATATCCGGCAAACACGATGCCGCCTTCTGCGTCCATCGCCGATCCCAGCTGCAAAAAGACTTGGCCGTCTGGCCCGGTTGCACTGTATTGGCTTTTCACCTCTTTGCCCCCACTGGTTCCGGAAAGGCTAAAGGATTTTAGTTTTTCTTCGTTGAGTTTGAAAGGTTGCAAATAGGCGCGTGGATCGCGGGAGTCGGTTACGCCAGAAGTTCCTTTAGGCGAAATACCAATACGTTGGTACTGAGAAGCCAGCCAAGCGGCTGCCATTCGTTGGCCGGGAGCGGTTGTTTCGCGCCCCTGAAAAAAGTCGGAAGCATAAAAATACAAGTGCGAGGCCAGAATTTCTGGTGTAATCACTGCTTGGTATTTTTTAACCAGAGCTGGATTTTGGGTAACAGACGGCGTTTTATTGCCTGCTTTGGGACGGGTTTCTTTCGGGACATTCACCCGAACCTGATCACTCGGTTTGGTTTTACCTCGGTTTTGGGCAAACGATGGATTCACCGAAGAAAGCACGACGAGAGCAACCAGAATAAGTTTTAAATGGTTCATAAACGTATTGTGGGATTGTAAAAAAAGTAACGCAATCAGGACGTTCGCTGGTGTCATTCGGTTTCAGAAAGGCGCAAAAGAAAAGGGCGTCTCTCTACGAAACGCCCAAAGTACAAAAGAAAAGCTTCGGAATCCAACCCGAAAGAGGAATTACCACGTAGGGACCTTGGTTTTTTTCATGTTGCTATCCCCTTTTATCAGATAGGTGGAGGAGTGATTCATGTTGTCTTTTCCGGATTGCCCATTTTGCCATTCGCTGTTTTCAATCCACTGATCGGTAAAGTAGTCTTTTGCACAATCATGGTCTCCCAAGACTGTTTTTCCAAATGGACAACCTCCCCACTCGCTTTTGGTGGCAGTAGCGTCACCCAAAATGTAGAGTTGGCTGGCTGTACGGGAAGCGGCAGTGTCAGCCTCGTCGCGTGCAGTTTTTACGGTTTCGTTGTCGTTCCATTCTTTCGCAAATTTCTCGAACTGATTCGGATAGAAGTTTACATAACGAGGTGCAACTACCGTTTTTGCGCCAATAGATTGCCACTCGTCGGCCCAAGTATTGCCATAACAGGCTACCGTATAAACCATGCGTATGGGCATGGAGGAGCGTCCGGCATAAGAAGGGATACCAGTGATATCGGAGGTGGAAAAGGTGGAATTACTCCCGTAGGTTCCGGTACTAGCCCTAAATCCGCTCGTGGAACCATGTGAGAATATCCAAAGATCAATGATGTAGCCCTTGCTGGCAAGATCTTTAAGTTGGTCTTTTAAGTTGGTTTCAGTAGGTGTTTTTTTGACATCTGCCAATTTTTCATCTTTTTCGGAAAGGTCCCAAAATGAACTAACATTATCGTGTTTCAGCAAAACCACGCGGTCGTAGCCTTCCATGGCGTGCTTCAACTGGACGGTTTCTTGTCCGAGCGAGGTAAACTTACTATCGCCAAAATAAAAAAAGACCACCGAAGCAAATTTTTGTGCGCGTTGAACCGTTGGTTGGTTATTATTGGGAATTGGTAGCGGTGGTGTTGTTTCGGTAATGGCCGATAATAACAGCAAAATGCCTAACAGAACATGGGATTTGAATGTGTGGTACATGATTTTTGTGTTTTAGAAGTGTTAGAGATAGCGGATGAATAGGATGCAGCTATTTCTATACGCCAAAAAACGTGCGGAATCTGATCATGCTCACGCCCAAAATTGCCGTCAAATTCCCTACAAAGTAGCGCGTAGGGTACTTACAAGTGAGCGGATCAAAAAGGACTACTTTCCCCCTTTACAACATATCTAACAAGCCGTCCTTGATCATCATGAATATATCCTCTTTCCCAAGTGATCTGGCCATTTCGCGCCAAGCCAAACTTCGTCCTATTCAAGACGTTGCCGCCGACTTAGGGCTTTCTCCTTCCGATCTACAGTTATATGGAACCACGAAGGCGAAAATTAAACTTTCTGTCTTAGACGATCCACGGTTTAAAGATCGGTCAAATGGGCGATATATAGATGTGACTGCTATTACGCCTACGCCGTTGGGCGAGGGGAAAACCACAACCCTTATTGGGCTTACACAAGCATTAGGCAAACTGGGGCATAAAGCCGCTTGTTGTATTCGACAGCCTTCGATGGGCCCTACGTTTGGGATTAAAGGTGGCGCTGCTGGCGGCGGATATGCGCAGGTGGTACCAATGGAGGAGTTTAACCTGCACCTGACTGGCGATATCCATGCCATTAGTGTGGCGCATAATTTGGCGGCAGCTGCAATTGACGCACGATTATACCACGAAAGTCGTTTGGGGGATGTTGCGCTGGAAAAATTAGGATTAAAGCGGTTAAATATAGATCCATATAACATCACATGGCCACGTGTGGTGGATGTGAATGATCGTTCGTTGCGACACCTGACCGTGGGCCTGGGAGGGGCATTAGATGGGATTCCTCGTGAAGGTGGTTTTGATATTGCCGTGGCTTCCGAACTGATGGCCATCATTGCTCTTGCCACCGATCTCCAAGATCTGAGGCGTCGCGTAGGACGAATTGTCTTTGGACTGAACCGCGCCGGGCTACCGCTGACATTGGAAGACCTACAAGTGGCAGGAGCGGTAACAGTCTTGTTGCGGGATGCGCTATTGCCGAACCTAATGCAAACATTGGAAGGCCAGCCAGCCTTGGTACATGCCGGGCCATTTGCAAATGTGGCGCATGGGAATTCATCTGTCTTAGCCGATCGTATTGCTTTGAAGTTATCGGACTTCGTGCTCACGGAGTCTGGTTTTGGATCGGATATTGGTATGGAAAAATTTGTACACGTAAAATGCCGGACAAGTGGTCTGGTGCCAGATGCGGTGGTATTGGTGGCAACTGTTCGTGCTTTGAAAACCCACGGGAATGGTCCTCCTGTAATCGCAGGACGGCCTTTAGATGTGGCTTATACCCAAGAAAACCTACCCTTGCTCCGAGAGGGTTTGCCTAACCTCATAAGGCACATCGAGATTGCCCGGAAGTTTGGCATCCCAGTTGTTGTTGCGATTAATCGCTTTCATACCGACACCGACGCCGAGATTGCGGTTATTCGAGAGGCCGCGCTGAGAGCAGGTGCCGAGGATGCGGTCCCCACAACACACTTTACAGAGGGAGGGGCTGGTTCTGTAGAACTGGCGTATGCGGTAATGAAGGCTGCCGATCAACCCAAAAACTTTCGCTATTTGTATCCCTTGGAATTGGGAATTGCGGAGAAAATTGACATCGTGGCACGGGAAGTCTATGGAGCAAAAGGGATTGCCTTAGACCAGAAAGCGCGAAAGCAGATAGAGCGCTACGAGGCTGCCGGATTTGGAAACTTGCCCATTTGTGTGGCCAAAACCCATTTGAGCCTTTCTCATGATCCGACAAAAAAAGGTGTCCCGAATGATTTTATCTTTCCGATTCGTGAAGTTCGGGCTGCTGTTGGAGCTGGTTTTATTTATCCCATTGCTGGGGAGATGCGTACCATGCCTGGTTTGGGTGCAAAGCCGGCTTATATGCAAGTGGATATTAACGAGAAGGGCGAAGTGGTAGGCTTGTTCTAAATTTAAGCTACTGAGTGTTTCAATCGGATCTTACCCAAGAATTTAGGGTAGCAGAGTAAGGCTTTTTGTACCTTTTCTCCTGCTTTAACAAAACACTGCTTGTGTGGCTTACTTATACGAAAGAAATCGTCGGTTTTTTGCCCAAATTGCTGGAGGGAGCGAAGGACTGGGAATCCGTGAATTGGTTAAATTGGGCGCAACCGATGTGGAGGCTGCCTATCGGGGTGTGTATTTTCGTGCCACGAACGAGGCACTCTACCGAATCGCGTATAATGCCCGTCTGCTCTCGCGAATCTTGGCACCATTGGTGTCGTTTGATTGTCACAACGAAGAAGGGTTATACCAATTTGCACATACCCATATGAGGTGGGATGATTTCCTAACGCCCGATCATACCTTTCTGATTTTTTCAAATGTAGGGAATAGCCGCATTAACCACTCGCAATATGCAGCCCTAAAACTTAAGGATGCAATTGTAGATCAGTTTCGAGATCAATATGGAGCACGGCCAAGCATAGATAAAGAAGCACCAGATGTGTCTTTTAATCTGCACATAGACCGGAACAAGGCAATCATTAGTTTAGATGTTTCTGGTGGATCGCTTCACCGGCGTGGGTATCGGCGCGTTTCGGGGCCTGCACCCATGCAAGAGACGGTTGCAGCAGCCATTCTTGAATTGGCCGAGTGGAAAGGCGATACGCCCCTTTATGACCCCATGTGCGGCTCTGGAACGCTTTTGGCCGAGGCGTTGATGGTGGCAGGAAAGTTGCCTGCCGGATGGCCACGGCCTCATTGGTGTATTCCACACTTGCCCGATTATAATAAACGACTTTGGGAAGTCGTCCGTAAACAGTCAGATGCGGCCATACAGCCCGTTCGCCAAAGTCTAATCCGGGGGAGTGATGTAGATCAAAAAGTGCTACGTGCGGCGCGAGAAAACCTAAATCGTCTCCCAGAAGCCAATAAGGTGGAAATGCGTTGCCTGGATTTTCGTGAGATTCCAAATTTGGAGGATCATACGATTGTGGTAAACCCACCTTATGGTATCCGGATGGGAGATACCCGCGAAACCGCAGCTTTGTACAAAGCATTCGGTGATTTCCTTAAACAATATTGCAAAGGTTCTACGGCATATATCTATTGCGGCAACCGTGAACTTATCTCTGCAATCGGCCTGAAGCCCGCATTCAAAAAACCGCTTGTTAATGGGCCTTTGGATGGTCGTTTGGTGAAAATAGAGCTGTATTGAGGGGTGTAATTCGGAAGCGTCTATGATAGCGCATCGTGCATCGCACTTGAAAATGTCAAAGGGACGAGTTTGCAGCCCTTCCCTTTGACATTTTTTGTAAAAATGCACTGGTTTTATGATGCCCTCAATGGCTAATGCGTAAGGTAATTTGTACGCGGTTGGGGGCATTGGGATGAGGCACAATACTGATCTTTTGCCCCGTCTTGAACTGGGCTACATCTCCGAAAATTTGTTTTCGCGAAATGTCGTAATATAAAAACAAATCCTCTCTGTTTTCCGCCGGAGTAATGGTACATGGGTCAAGCAGGTCCTCTCGATCTTCTGCATTGGGTGGTTCAGTGTCTATGTCGTCTAATGCAATGCGGATAGGAATCATAGTGCCAAAAACCATTTCGCTAAAAACGGCAGCTTCTCGAACATGAGATTGGTTGTCTTTGAAGCGTTTAACGCACGATATACCCGAAATGTCCACCCTAAGGCGAAAATCTGCACCTGTTAGAGTGGGTTTTTTTTGACCCAATCCTATAAAAAGTGCTTCCGCCTTTCGTAGCTCTTCGTCTTCGGGGTCTAATTCTTCTAAAGCCTTAATTTCTAAAATTTCTACCTTTACCTTGTTTTTAAGGACATTGGCCTCGGAAGGTGGGCGGGTGTTTTGGGGATCATATAGGCTTATTCGGGTACTTCCTTGCTGGGTGAGATAAGGGCCTGCAAATTGCAGCAGGTAGTCACGTATCCATCTTCCGGTTGCAGGGTTAAACATCAAAGATCCGTGATTGTCCAACTCCCAAGGCAAAAGCGTTCCGTAACGATCCCCGTAGATGCCAAACCAATGTGTGCCTTTTATACCGATACCATGTGAAGAAGGGAAAGAAACAAAGCCGTCGCTGTCATATTCATTGTCTGGTGAATTGTGCCCTGAGGCATACCCACTGCTGCTTAAAGAGCCATAATAACCTGCTCCGAGTATTGTGGTAGCGAGTACATCACCCGTTGCAGAAGCGCTTAGACCATATCCATTTCGTAGCGTACCAATTTTGGTGCCTGAAAGGGCGCTACACAGGCGTGGGGCGGTGCGGCGGTCGCCTTCTGGAATGCGCCCCGATTGTGACACCATTCCCCAAGGACGACAAGGTTCTGTTGATCCAGTTAGCCGTCCGTATCTGAGCCGGCTAATGAGCAAATCGGTCAACAGCAAAACACTTGCTTCCATACCCGCACGATTAGTCATCAGGCCCAAAACGTCTATCTCGTCGGAGGCCAGAAGATGTCTCTGGCGGTCGAAGAAGTAATGTCCGGGACTTCTTCCAGCCATCGTGTAAACCGGAATCAGGCTACCATCCGATCGTTTTGAAGTGTGGGGCGGAATAAAAGAGGTATTGTGCTTATGAATCTGCATTAAGTCATCAAAAACAGGACGATACGCCGAAATCGCGGCTTGTGCGGCTGAAATGACATTCTGGGCAGACTCAATTTTCTTCCGGACGTGTTGATCCACAGAAAGATTTCCTGAAACCCCAACCGGAAGGTACTGTTTTGGTGGTTTCAAAGAACCAAGTTCATTTTTTAGGGCCTGAAAGTCGCTATGGAGTTCGTTGGCAAAACGTGGTGTTGGCGACCCTTCATGTGGGGTGGAGAGGGTGCTTAGCCAAACCGTTCGGTCTCGGATAAATGTAGCTTTCTCGCGTAATGGCGCTGAAAGTTGCTTACCAGAGACGGGGTCACGATTTTCTGGATTACTTAAAATGGCTCTGGCTACAATCCCCCCAAAACTATGTCCCAGAAGATATATTTGTGGCTGATCTTTTTCATCTAACGCACCGAAAATGGCTTGGTATGTGTGGTAGATTTGAAGAATTGCTTGCTCTGTTTGCTCAACCAGATGCAGGTGGCCTTCTCGAAAGGTAATCATGGCTGCCGTAAAAGGTTGCTTGGCACCTCGTGCTCTCTGGGCAAAAGGTCCGTTTGGTAAATCCACCAAAACAGGGGCTAAGTCTGGGAAGGCGATCTCGTCTATGGTCTGGTTCAATGATTGGTATTGTTTTTTATCGAAAACAAAATCCCATTTTGAGGCAGGGAAAGACGTTCCATTAACCATCGAAAGGGTTCCATTTGGGTTCTTGCGTGGATGCAGGTATGTAAAGTTGTCCGCTTGGTGCATGCCCAATAAATTACTTAAAAGCGCGCTACCCCAATAATAGCGGGGGTGAAAATGTGTTGCGATACGTGCGTCAGGGTCATGGTTGGGAAAAGGGGTAATGCCATGTAATAATACAATCACCTTATTGCGGGTAGGACTAAACGCAAAAGCCGTATGAGTGGGGATGGATAAGGTGACGGCTTCATATTCTTGAGGTACTGTTGATTGATCTGAAAAGCTTGAACATAAATATGCCGTGCTATCATAGACCTTTTCGGTAGCCTTTGGAAAAATCGTATAATGGTAATCAATAATCTTTCTTCTATCTTGTACCATGTTCTGAACCGAAGCCTCAGGATGAGAAAAGGTTTTATCCACGAGTGGGAGGATTATTTTCTTATGGCGTGTTTCAGACAAAGCAATTTCAATTTTTCGATTTGTACATTGGTCATTATATAGTTGTTCTGTGGCGAGTGAAGAAACGATGGCGCTGTCTTTTTTGATGAGTTCCGCATTGGCGCTCTGATCAATCTTGGCAGGTACTGAAAGTCCTATATGGGAGGAGGTGTTTTCTATACCAAGAGACCCATAATTCCAATAACTTGATGGTATCTGACCGTAGAGTGGGTCTTTGCCCGGATAAAGACAAAGTACAAGAATAAAAAACAGCAAACGATAAAGTCTGTTCATAGGTGTATGGAAAGGGTTTGAGAATGGGGGGTATAAAGAAAGGTTGTAGCTTGAAAAATCGTAAAAGTTTAGTCCTATCCCCAATTTATGTAAAAGATGGAGCTTAATACTCCCAAGTTGTGTAAATTTGTTTAGTACAATGATCTGGTGTATGACGCTATCAAATGACAATCGGTATTAAAAGACTTGGTCGGTGCTTTGTTGATCTGGATTTGAGGCATTGGAGGCCGAAAACGTTGCCCTCAAAGCGGAGAATGCCGAATTGCGTTTGAACCTTAATAGGAAAAACAGCCATAAACCTCCATTGTAAGATGGTTTGAAAAAGCCCGGCTTACCCAATGCCCTATGTGGCCCACCTGTTGCGGGAACTAACCCATTTCATGTAAAAAGGTTCAAAGTGGGCCAATGCACCGCTTCATCCTTGACTTTTACCAAAGTAGCCCCAAAGCGACTCCAATGGTGGTGGCAGGTAGGCAAACTGGGGAACAGGAATTTAGCAAACATTCAATGAACGTATTCCCAAACATGATCAACGTCTTTGATAGAAAATCTATCACTTTTCAGGCAGGCTAAGTTTTTACAATAAATTTTTCAACAACCTGATTACAAATAAATTTCAGGATAACCAGCACCATTTTTCCTAAAAATGAGATCGCCAAACACGAGAAAACCCGCTATCGATTGGAGTAGGGGAAGAGAGAAGCGCTAAAACAACTCACGCATTGATTCTTCGGCATAATGAAAGTTGTCATAAAGGAAATCTAATTTTCGCCACATCATTTGTTCTTTCGGATTGGGGGAAGGCTTAATATAATATGAATCTATTACTCTGAAATGCCGATCTACAATGAGAATTTGAGGTAATTTTACTTGTGATTTCTTACTTGTCTGAATATCAATTTCTTCATAGAATAGTTCTTTGGCTCTTGGAAAACGTATCCCAAAGGCCATCTGATCCTGCTCGGTATGAATATCTGTTGATATGAATTTAACATCAATATGCTTATCAGACAGATGTTTTACGGTTAAATAATTAGCAAAACGATCGAATCTGTTTGAGCAACCGTTTTTTGAGAAAATTAGGTAAACCTTTGGGCGGCGTGAAGCATGGTCAAGTATTTCTTGTGTGCCCCATTGCTTAATCTTTACCCTAAAAAATTGAAACGATGGAGGTGAATTTTCTTCCTCTATCCTATTAATCTCTTGTCTTAAAGCCTGTACATGCTCTTTGTTATAATAAATTACATATAAAAGGCTAATATTTGCGATGATAAATAAAGCTAAAAAACTATATAACACCTTAATTGAAAAAATCTTCATTGATTTTGTATCTCCTTAAAATAGGGTTGTCTAATATATCTTTTTTGGTGAATGAAAAGTCTAATTCATAGATATAGTCTGCATCTGCATAAATAAAATTCGGAAAGCTTTTTACAGTAAAATCATCTTTTTTTATATTTTTATATATAAAAAAATCTGGTTCAACATGATATTGTTTATTTGTTCTTGTGTCGTAAATGTGATATCTGTTATGTGGTGTGTTGTTTTTGTCAGTATATTGAAATTTTCGTATCAAAAATCTATTTTTTAAAAAGTAAGCAGCATAAAATGAATACTTCTCATTAAATTTTTCCCAAGAATCGTTTAAAGTTATCTGTATAGCTGGCGGCAAAGGTGGGATTGGTTCAAAAAAATATGGCGAAGGTATTGTCGTTTTGGCTACAACTGCAATCTTTGGTTTTATATTAATTTGTTGAATGTCTTTTAGCAAAGTATAGGACCAATGTAATTCATTATCTATTGTAAAGAATTGTGAGTTTAAGTAGCCATGAAGTTTATAAGTTTTATAACGACTCATATCCTGCTGTTGAGCAATTAAGTGATCCGAATAAGTCTGAAGGTTTTTTAAATCTAAATCTATTGTAGCAAAAATATAATCATGCCAACCGTAGGTTAAGTTCAAATATATTTTGTTGTTAAAAACATATATTTTTCCTACATTTCGGAGTAAAGGATTTTGCAGTTGGGATAAATAGACTCCTTGTGAATTAAAAGATTGGATTTTCCCAACCATACTATCAACGACATACAAGGTATCTTCTGAAGCGAATAAAGAAGTCGCTTGGTTGTACTCTCCGGGGCCTTCTCCTGTTTTGCCTATTTGACGGATAAATGCGCCTGTTTTCTTATTAAATTGCACTAAATATTGCCCCATTCCACCAATGTATATACTTGTCTTATTTGTACTCAAATTAACACCGCCATTCATAATCAAGCTGTTCTCCGTTGCCTCCAATGAAAGTGGGGTAGCTTCGGCAATTATATCGGATAAACGAATAGTTCCTTTTGTATTGAGATGAGTTACACTGCTTTCGGCATCTTTGGTTTTCTTATTCGCTGTTTCGTTTTTTTGGCATGAAGTGTTCAATAAACTAAATAGTATAATGCTACATAAAGATATATAATTCATTGAATTATTAATTTTATAAGCCTCACTAAATTGATTTTGCATTGTATTTTTCATATGTTATTTTGGTTTTAAAACAAATCTCCAGTAAAAATGTAAATCATTGTACGACATTTGATGATTTACATTTCATGTCGTACAATGATTTCTTAGTAATGATTCAATGTATGCAGGCAACATTGTTGCACCAAGGATTTGGTGAATGATGCCAGTCTCCAGCAGCACAACCCTCATGCTTTTCTGGATTTCCTTGTGGGATATAATCACAAACATGAGTTTGAACTGTACGCTCATTACCGTTAACTTGTTGTCTTGATTGCGAGTATGATGCACTTCCTCCAGTTCCTCCAATTCCAGAATAGCTTCCAGAGCCTGAATAAGCATTTTCTCCATAAGACCAAGGACATCTATGTGTCCAAGATGCTCCGCGAACGTAGTAATGAGTAGCACGACCACCACCATTTCCTCCAGTACTACCTTTACATCCGTTACCATCGTCACCGTATGCTGTGCAAGCTGCCCAAACAGCCCGTGGCGAAAGAATCAATACAGCCGAAACGGCCAATAAAGATAGACACATCGCGAAACTGAATACTCGCATATAGCGCATTGACCTGAATCCCTTCATAACATCCTCCGAATTTGTTTAGTGAATTGAATTGAATTGAATTGAATTGAATTGAATTGAATTGAATTGAATTGAATTGAATTGAATTGAATTGAATTGAATTGAATTGAATTGAATTGAATTGAATTTACAACCACTGTAAAGTAAAGTCAATAGTGGTATAAAATTTTTTTGATTATAATAATATGATTTTTTCCTCATTTTTTTTGTACGGAAAACATGGCTTTGGTCTTTCTGGATATTGGATTAGGTATAGTAGGGATAAAAAAAGCCCCTTCTCGTACCAAATACATGGTGCCGTGGGTAGGTGGCAACGCTCCATATTTCAAGTACCAATTGTAAATTGGGTCTCGTGATTGCTGGATATAAGCTTATAAGTTTATTCTGCAACGTGTGCATCTATGGATGGTAGTTTGATAACCATACAAAAGATTTCATTGGCAATATAAAAAACATGCTGAACTTCACCGCCCATTGCACTTTGGGGAATACGTATATTCGGAAGTTCAATCACGTCTTAACCCGCTACACCCAATGCCCCGTCCGGAAATCGTTGTACAATATGGCCACCGTATTCGGGTGAGGGCATGTGGTCTTTTATTTGATTCGTCCAGTCATCCGGAATCGTTGTTGATGGTTTCTTTTCGGGATATGTATGACCAATCTTTTTGGATGCCACCAGGTGGAGGCGTGGAATTTGGCGAAACACTTGAAGCAGCCTTAAAACGCGAAATACGGGAGGAAACAGGCTTAACGGTGGTGGTTGGCCCCTTAATCTATGTTTCCGAGTTTATAAATGGTCCATTTCACGCACTTGAGTATTACTTCTTATGCCAAAAAGCAGGAGGCCAACTCCAAGTAGGTTCCGATCCAGAGTTGGCCACGCAGGTCTTGGAACAGGTCGCGTTTATACCACTTTCTTCCTTTGAAGATCAAAACATCCGTCCTTCGTTTATCCGTGATTATTTGCAAATGGACCAACGTGTTGGCTTCAAAATGGGTATTCGCTTCTTCAGAGACCATCAAATATCCGCTCCCAGCCCAGACCCATAATCCCGCTCCACCAAGCAAATACGGGTTTTATAGGCCGAATACCACTGCTTACGGCCCTTTTCTTGTGCGATCAGATGCTCGGCATGAGACTTCCAGGCATGTATAGCGGCCAAACTATCCCAATATGAAACCGTAATCCCCAAGCCATCCCTCGCAGACTCGGTTCCCAAAAATCCGCTTTGCTCTGCTGCAAGTGCCACCATGCGTTCTGCAGTTTCCTTATAGCCTGCTGGTGTCGGGTCCAAAATACTGGTAAAGATGACCGCGTAATACGGGGGGGCAGGTGTTGATGCAATGAAACCGTTCATCGAATATTAAAGGTTATAGGAGTGATGAAGAAGCAGAATCTACATATCCGGAAGCGCTTTTATCATGCACTTTATCCTGGGATTGATGTATTTTCCAATCTAAACACATTTAAAACGCATCAGAATTTATCGTACATCCGATGCAGTAAAATGAATTTAATCGTACAGTTGTTTCTGATCGTATCATGGAGCGCTAAAACAGGAACCCCCTTCCACAATCTATCATAGACCTAAATATCATGGAAATGACGGCCGAACAAGCGGTTTCTATTGTCAAGCCTTGGAACCGCGTTTTTATCCATACCGCCGCTGCAACCCCACAACGTTTGGTGGCAGCCCTCTCGGCACGCGCCGGAGAATTGAATGACGTTGAACTGATCAGCCTGCACACCGAAGGCCCTGCGCCTTATTTAGACCACCCCGAAAGTTTTCGGCTGAATGCCATGTTTGTGGGTGCCAATGTCAGAAAAGCTGTTCAAGCGGGCCATGCAGACTATCTCCCTGTGTTTCTCAGCGAAACCCCATTGCTCTTCCGTCGGGGTATTTTGCCTTTAGACGTGGCCTTGGTTCAGGTAAGTCCGCCCGACCAACATGGGTATTGCTCACTCGGAGTCTCTGTAGATGTATCGAGGGCAGCCATTCAAACCGCCAAACATGTGATTGCACAGGTCAATCCTAACATGCCACGCACCCACGGCGATAGTTTGATTCATACCAGCAATATACATGCTTTCGTAGCGTGCGACGACGCTATTCCTGAAATTCCGCCCTCTACCCCCACCGATGTAGAACATGCCATCGGACGCTTTTGTGCCGAATTGATTGAAGACGGAGCAACCTTGCAAATGGGGATTGGCACCATTCCCGATGCCGTGCTGGCCGCCCTTACCGGCCACCGAAACCTAGGGGTACATACCGAGATGTTCTCGGATGGCCTGATTCCACTCATTGAGCGCGGAGTGGTTACAAACTCGGAAAAAGTGAACAACCCAGGCCATGTGGTGGCCTCTTTCGCTATGGGAACGCGGAAACTTTATGATTTCATGGACGACAATCCGCTGATCCGGATGTTAGACTGTGGGTATGTAAATGACTCAGCGGTGATCCGCCGTAACCCCAAAGTAACCGCCATTAACTCCGCGATTGAAGTGGATGTTACCGGACAAGTGTGTGCAGACTCTATCGGGATCAAGCAGTTTTCAGGAGTGGGTGGCCAGATGGACTTTATCCGAGGTGCTTCTCTTTCCGATAATGGGAAACCGATTATCGCGCTTCCGTCCACCACGAAAAAAGGTGAAAGCCGGATTGTCCCACACCTCAAACACGGTGCAGGCGTTGTAACGACCCGGGCACACGTTCACTATGTGGTAACAGAATATGGCGTAGCCAACCTGTACGGAAAGAACCTGCGCCAGCGTGCACGTGCGCTCATCGAAATTGCGCATCCCGATCACCGCGAAGGTTTGTTAAAAGCTGCACATGAGCGAGGGCTTGCGGTCTAAGCCTTTGTTCTATGGCCATAAACCGATTTGCCTTAGTCCCAAAACAGGGCTAAGGCTTTTTTGTCTGATAACACCAGTCAACCAACGCCTCTAATTTCGCTGCACGAGAAGTCTATGCCAATGGAGGATGGTTTGCCAATGGAAGATGGTTTTTATAAAATTTTAGACCTGAATTTCGTTGAGCATTTTGTTGATTCTTTGCCACTCATTCGAGTTATAACACCTTCATCACAAGGATTAACCGTTTTTTTCGACAAACGCTTGCTTTTTTTTCGTCATATCCCGATCTTAGTCCTTTACCTTCAATTCACATATTCATAATATTGCGCAGCAAATGACAACAATCGCTGAACCTATTTTCGGAACCGCTTCCAAAAAAGTGTATGACGTAAAAAACTATATTGGTGGTCAATTTATAAATGGAACCGAACGCTCTCTGGAAATCCTCTCGCCCATAGATGGCGTCCAATTAGGACACGTCCCCCTTTCGACGGTAACCGAGTTGGATGCGGCCGTAGCTGCCGCAAAAGCTGCTTTCCCGGCTTGGAGTGCCAAGACCATGAAAGATCGTGTACAGATTTTCTACCGTTATCGGACGCTTCTGGAGCAACATATGGCCGAACTCTCGGAGTTGATCCAATTAGAAAACGGCAAAACGTTTGAAGAAGCCCGTGCAGAGATAGAGAAAAGTATTGAACTAACCGAATTTGCCTGCTCGCTCCCGCAAATGATGGCGGGCGAGATCATGGAGGTGAGCCGAGGGGTAGAGTGTCGGATAGACCAAAAGCCCTTGGGTGTGGTGGCCTCTATAGCGCCGTTTAATTTCCCGCATATGGTTCCGCATTGGACGATTCCGAATGCGTTGGTATTGGGAAATTGCATGATTTTCAAGCCTTCGGAGGTGGTGCCGATTACCGCCAACCGCATTGCCGAAATGTTGAAAGAAGCTGGGTTGCCGGATGGCGTGTTTAATGTCATAAATGGGGATCGCGAGATCGTGGAAGCCATTTGCGATCACGAAGGCATAGAAGCGGTCTCGTTTGTTGGTTCAACACGGATTGCGAAAGTGGTTTATCGTCGGGCAACGAGTAACCTGAAGCGGGCACTTGCACTGGGCGGTGCCAAAAATCATTTAATCGTGATGCCAGATGCACATCCCGAAATGACGGCGAGCAATGTCACGGCCTCTATGTCGGGTTGTGCGGGTCAGCGCTGTATGGCTGCCTCGGCAATGGTGGGCGTAGGTAACATTGAGCCTATCATTGAGCGTATTTGTGACGAAGCACGTAAGGTGGTTCCGGGCGTAAATCTTGGATCAGTCATTAGCCAAGCGGCCAAAGAACGCATTGAGCGGTACATTACCGAAGCAGAAGCGGCTGGAGCGAAGGTTTTGGTGGATGGCCGGAATGCGGTTGTTGCCGGAAAAGAGGGAGGTTTTTATGTAGCGCCAACCGTCATAGACCATGTAACACCAGACATGGCGATTGCCCAAGAAGAGGTTTTTGGTCCAGTTTTGGCCATTATGCGCTCCACTTCATTAGACGACGCTTTGCAGATTGAGAATGGATCGGACTATGGAAATGCGGCGGCGGTCTTTACGCAAAATGGTGGAATTGCGCGTCAGGTGATGGAACGGGCAAGCGCGGGTATGATTGGGGTGAACATTGGCGTACCCGTCCCCCGCGAGCCGTTCTCGTTTGGCGGCTGGAATGAGTCTAAGTTTGGCGTGGGTGATATTACAGGCGTTAGCTCGATTGAGTTCTGGACGCAACGCAAAAAAACCTCGATCAAATGGAATCCCGAATCACGTACAAACTGGATGAGCTGATGACACGCGCACAGGAAATCTTAGAAAACAACCTGAATTATACCCTTTTTTCGTGGTCGAAGCAGTCCGGCCTGAACCCGCTTAATATCCAGACCGCAAAGGGAGTCTATCTTCATACCCGCGACGGGAAACGATACATAGACTTTTCGTCGCAGTTAATGAACATGAACATCGGGCATGGACATCCACGGGTAAAGGAAGCGGTTATGCGCCAGATGGACGAAGTGGCCTTTGTGCATCCGGGAATGATTACGGAAGCTCGTGGGAAGTTGGGTAAAAAATTGGCCGAGATCACGCCCGGTAGCTTGCAAAAAGTGCTTTTCACCAATGCCGGAGCCGAGTCCATAGAGAATGCCATCAAATTTGCACGGCTTTATACTGGACGTTATAAAGTGGTGACGCTCTACCAAAGTTATCACGGAGCCTCGTATGGCGCACTTTCTGCCGGCGGCGATCCCCGCGGCATTCCGCATGACCAACAAGGGGTTCCCAACATAATCCATGCCGAGAACCCGTATTTTTACCGTTGTCCGTGGCATAGTGAAACACCAGAAGAATGTACCGAGCGTGCCGCCGATCATATGGAGCGGGTGATTCAGTATGAAGGCCCCAATCAAGTTGCGGCGGTTCTGTTGGAGGGCGAAAGCGGAACCAGTGGTTGTATTAAATATCCACCCGGATACATCAAACGAATCCGCGAAATCACATCCAAATACGGCATTTTACTGATCGCAGACGAGGTGATGAGTGGATTTGGGCGTACTGGAAAGTGGTTCGGGATGGATCATCACGGGGTGGAGCCAGACATCATGTGTTTTGCCAAAGGGCTTACGTGTGGCTATGTGCCGTTGGGCGGGATGATGGTAACGGAGTCTCTGGCCAATGCCTTCAATGATCGTCCGTTGCCGCTGGGGCTTACGTACTCGGCCCATGCCGTTGCTTGTGCTGCTGCAAACGAGGTACTCTCCATTTATGAAGACGAACACCTGATCGAGAATGCGGCGCAGATGGGGCAATACATGGAGGTAGAAGTGGCCAAATTACAGGAAAGACATCCCTCCATTGGAGATTTTCGGAATACAGGGCTTTTGGGCTGTATCGAATTGGTCAAGAACCGTGAGACCAAAGAACCGATGGCTCCGTTTAATGCCACACCCACCGAAATGGAGGTAATGAACAAGGTGGCCGCCAAATTGGGCGAGTTGGGGCTGTTCACTTTTGTGCGCTGGGGGTATATTTTTACTGCTCCGCCACTCTGCGTAACCAAAGAACAGATTGACGAAGGTTTAAATATTATCTCTAAGGCCATTTCGATTGCGGATACCTATTGTCATTAATTTGTAGAGGGGCTTTTGTTTGGAAATTCCATCGAAGTCCCTTTTTAATTTTCTATAGACCTTCATTTCTTATGTCGTTACCCTCCGATGTGTTATCGTCGCCGCTGTATAGCGAAGATATGGCTCCTGTTCCACCTGAAAAACGAACGTGGCAAAAGTGGGATTTGGCCGCTCTTTGGGTGGGTATGGCGGTTTGTATCCCCACCTATTTATTGGCTTCGTACATGATGCGGTCGGGTCTTAGTTGGCAAATGGCCTTGCTCATTATCGGCTTGGCCAATGTGGTGATTACCATTCCGATGGCGCTGAATGGTGATGCGGGTGTACGGTATGGGATTCCTTTTCCAGTGATTGGACGGGCGGCATTTGGTATAAGGGGCATTCATTTGGCCTCGTTGGTACGGGGTTTTGTGGCGTGTGGTTGGTTTGGGGTACAAACATGGATTGGCGGTCTTGCCTTTTATTCTATCTGGAATGTACTTACCGGTAGTGAAGGCGTGGTGGGCCTCTCGGTTGGGAAGTTTCTGGCTTTTGCGCTGTTTTGGCTACTAAATATATATTTTATTTGGCGCGGAACCGAGAGCATTAAGTGGTTGGAGGACTTTTCGGCTCCGATTCTTATAGTGATGGGTTTGGTGTTTATTTATTGGGGCTATCAACACGGAGGTGGGTTTGCGGAAGTATTGCGGATGGGCGAGCAGATGCAAAAACCTACGGTGGTTTGGATGCCTAATGCGTCAAACGGAGAGGAAAATGCCACGCTCAGGGTGAAGTTCAATCCGCTAAAACATCCCGATGGGCGTTTAAAAGCCTCGGAGGTGCAACTTGCGGTTTCTGGGGAGGGGGAAGAGACCTCCATAGGGTGGCAGACGATTCCGGCCAGTGGTTTAGTGGAAATTCCGGTGCAATCTTTATCTGGCGTTGAACCAACCATCAAAGCCCAGTTCCGAAATAGCAAAGGCCATACATCGTCTTGGGTTGCGGCTGCGCCCGAAAACGCCAACCAAGGCGTTCCATTTTGGCAGTATATATTGTGGTTTACGGCCATGGTGGGCTTCTGGGCTACGATGTCTATCAGTATCTCGGATATTACCCGCTTTGCGAAAAGCCAAAAAGATCAGGTGGCGGGGCAGTTTATCGGATTACCCGGAACCATGATATTCTATTCGTTTGTAGGCATTTTTGTAACGGCTGCGGCGTTGGTGGCCTTCGAAGACGTACTGACCAGCGAGGATGCGCCTTGGGATCCGGTCTCGTTGGTGGCCAAGTTCCAAAATCCGGTGGTGGTGGTGTTTGCGCAAGTGGCCATGATTATTGCCACGCTCAGCACCAATATTGCTGCCAATGTGATTGCACCTGCCAATGCGATTTCTAATCTATTCCCGCAAAAAATTAGTTTTCGGGCCGGAGGTGTTCTCGCCGGAGTCGTGGGGATCGCCTTATGCCCGTGGTGGTTGATGGACCAAATCAGCTCCATTCTGGTTTTTGTGAGCGGCTTACTGGGGCCTGTTCTTGGTATTTTGCTTTGCGATTATTTCGTGATCCGAAAAAAACAACTCGCCCTTGCAGACCTATACCGCACAAACGGGCCATTTGCTTATGGTGGGTCAGGCGTTAACCTGGCGGCAATCGTGGCACTTTTGGTGGGTGTTTTGGTAGCGCTTTCAGGTTATTGGATTCCTGCACTGGACTTTCTCTATACGCTTTCTTGGTTTACTGGATTTATAGTGGCCTTTGGGGTGTATTTTGCCCTGATGAGAAATCGGAACTATGCTTAGTCACTCTTTTAACGCTTAAAATCATGTCTATCCTTATTCAACATGGGACGATCGTTACAGCGGATGCCGTTTATCAGGCCGATGTTCTGGTGGAGGGCGAGACGATCTCGGCCATTGGACAACATTTATCCGTACAGGCAGATCGCGTATTGGATGCGTCTGGACTACTGGTGATGCCGGGTGGAATTGATCCGCATGTACACTTGGATATGCCGTTTATGGGCACTTTTTCCAGTGACGACTACACATCGGGAACCACTGCTGCCTTGCATGGCGGAACGACGATGGTGATTGATTTCGTCCTTCAGACGCAGGGCAAGTCGTTGCGCCACGCACTCGAAGCGTGGCAAGGACGTTCCAACGGAAAAGCGTGTTGCGATTATAGCTTCCACATGGCCGTTACAGACTTTAACGACGAAACACGCAAGGAAATTCGTGAAATGGTGGAAGACGAAGGCATTATATCGTTCAAAACCTTTATGGCTTATAAAGGGGCCTTGATGATAGACGACCGCCAGATGGTGGGGTTGATGAATGAGGTGAAAGCCCAAGGCGGAATGGTGACGGTTCATGCCACAAACGGCGATTTAATAGACTTCTTGGTGGCCAAATTTCGTGCCGAGGGCAAAAGAGCGCCGTTGTACCATTATTTGTCGCAACCCGAAATCACGGAGTCTGAGGCATCTGGGCGTTTCGCAGATTTGGCGCATTATACGGGCGTTCCGGCCTATATCGTCCATATGACGTGCGAGGGTGCGCTCAACCAAGTGCGACGGGCTGCACACCGTAACCAAAAAGTCTATGCCGAAACTTGTATCCAATATCTGGTGCTGGATGCCACGCTCTACGAACAAGACTTTGACGGAGCGAAGTGGGTGATGAGTCCGCCCCTGCGCGAGAAAAAAGACCAATCTGCACTTTGGGCCGGAATTAACCAAGGCTCGGTTCAGGTAGTGGCCACCGACCATTGCCCGTTTAGTTGGGCACAAAAGCAAATGGGCATAGAAGACTTCTCCAAAATCCCCAACGGCCATCCGGCCATCGAACACCGTATGGAGTTGTTGTTCTCGGAAGGGGTGAACAAAGGTCGGATTTCGCTGAATAAATTTGTGGAGGTTTCTGCTACGAATGCCGCCAAAATCTTTGGAATGTTCCCTAAAAAAGGAACCATTGCCATTGGAGCCGATGCGGACTTGGTACTGTTCGATCCGAACGAAGTCCATACCCTCTCTGTCAAGACCCACCACATGAATACCGACTACTCGGCATATGAAGGGTTTGAAGTAAAGGGTAAAACCAAAACGGTCTTGATGCGGGGCGAGGTGGCCATCGAAAATGGAGAACGCAAGGTATCTCCCGGTTACGGCAAGTTTATCAAACGAAAAAAAGTAAATGGTGTGATTTAAACGCCTTTTTACTCCATTAACCCTATAAACCTATTTCCCATGCCCAGAAAAATAAAATCCGGCCTCATACAAATGAGTTTGCCCATGACAGAAGGCGAAGGCTCCATATCCGAAATTATGGAGGCGATGGTTTCTAAGCACATCCCCTACATCGAAAAAGCAGGCCAGCAAGGGGTGCAGATTTTGTGCTTGCAAGAAATTTTTAATACGCCCTATTTTTGTCCGGGACAAGACAACAAGTGGTATGCCTCGGCAGAGGCCATCCCCGGTCCAACGGTGGAGCGAATGCAGGAATACGCCAAAAAATACCAAATGGTGATTATCGTCCCGATTTATGAGCGGGAACAGGCGGGTTTTCTTTATAACACGGCGGCAGTAATTGATGCCGATGGCTCCTATTTGGGTAAATACCGCAAAAACCACATTCCCCATACGTCTGGTTTTTGGGAGAAATACTTCTTCCGACCGGGAAACTTGGGCTATCCGGTGTTTCAAACCGCATATTGCAAAGTGGGGGTTTATATTTGCTACGACCGCCATTTTCCAGAAGGAGCACGTGCGCTTGGCCTGAATGGGGCCGAGATTGTGTATAACCCTTCGGCAACGGTAGCCGGGCTGTCGCAATACCTCTGGAAGTTGGAGCAACCCGCTCATGCCGCCGCGAATGGCTATTTTATGGGCTGCATCAACCGAGTGGGGGAAGAAAAACCGTGGAGCATTGGCAAATTTTATGGTTCGTCTTACTTTGTGGATCCTCGCGGGCAAATTTTTGCCATAGCCTCCGAAGACCAAGACGAACTTTTGGTCGCAGAGTTTGACTTAGACATGATAGAAGAAGTACGATCCACGTGGCAGTTTTTCCGTGATCGCCGACCCGATTCCTACGGCCCCTTAGTCGCACCCTGATTTACGTTTTTTTGTTTATAAACACCCGCCAGATACCAAACGCGGACTCTGGCGGCGTTTTTCCATCTCCTGAACCCTTGAAAAGATGGCCCTTTACCAGCCCCCTGCCTCGGAATCTGATTTTGAGCGCAATTTCTCACAGCTTAAACCGCTGATGAACCAAACCGAGGCATACTACGAAAGTGCCCGCTGCCTGTTTTGTTATGATGCACCCTGTGTTACGGCCTGCCCGACTGGCATAGACATTCCTCTCTTTATTCGGCAAATCCATGCCGATCATGTAACGGGCGCGGCCAAAACCATCTACGAATCCAATCCGTTTGGGTATGCCTGCGGAAAAGTCTGCCCAACAGAAGTGCTGTGCGAAGGTGCTTGTGTGTATAACCTGCAACACGTAAAACCCATCGAAATTGGCCGCCTGCAAAGCTATGCAACAGGCGCGGTTATTCGCCAAGAAAAGCAATTATTTGTGTTGCCTCCAGCCAATGGAAAGAAGGTGGCAATCATTGGAGCCGGGCCTGCAGGGCTTTCGTGTGCGTGCGAACTACGGATGCGTGGCTTCGAGGTTGTGGTTTTTGAAGCAAAAGACAAACCTTCCGGCCTAACGGTCTATGGGGTTGCACCCTATAAAATTACCAATGAAGAGGTTTTGGATGAGATGGTCTATCTCGAAAAACAATTTGGCTTCCAGATTCACTACAACCACCGGATCGAAACCCGCGAGCAATTGGCGGAACTGGAACAGGCGTATGAGGCTATTTTTATTGGTATTGGTCTTGGTGAAACTGCTCCGCTTCGCATCCCCGGCGAGGATTTGGAAAACTACATGGGTGCGGTAGAGTTCGTAGAACGACTACGTATGGAACACCATGCGGTGGCCGTTCCGGCACGTGTGGTGGTGCTGGGTGGCGGGAATACAGCGATGGATGCCGCATCAGAATGTGCCAGAATGGGTGCAGAATCGGTGATATTGGCCTATCGGAGGTCGCCCAATGACATGGGTGCGTATCATTTTGAATACGATCTGGTGAAAGAAGCGGGCGTACAGAGCCTGTTTAATGCCGCACCTGTGGCCATTTTGGGGGACAACGGGCGTGTGGCAGGGGTGCAATTCCAAAAAACAATCCTCGAAAACGGGAAATTAACCCTTATTCCCAATAGCGATTTTGTGGTGGAAGCGGATTGGGTGATCCGTGCAACGGGGCAAGCACGCCAAACCTCTTTTTTGGGTCTTATCCCTAATCTTGAGACCGATGCGAAAGGCCGCATTGTATGGAACACAACCACAGGTCAAACAGGCAATCCTAAGTATTTTGCGGGAGGAGATGCCGCAAATGGGGGTAAAGAAGTGGTAAATGCCGCCGCCGAAGGCCGAAAAGCCGGTCAACACATAGCCCAATGGCTCTTGTCTCCGTCCTGATTTATCCAACCGCAAAACAAAAAAAGACATGGCAGATTTATTGGTAAACTTTGCAGGCATTCAATCGCCAAATCCGTTCTGGCTCGCGTCTGCACCGCCCACCAATAGTGGGTATCAGATTATGAAGGCATTTGATGCCGGATGGGGCGGGGCGGTCTGGAAAACATTGGGCATTCCCGTTGTGAATGTTTCGAGCCGATACGGTGCGGTCAATTACCGCAATAGCCGGATGGTGGGATTTAATAATATTGAATTGATTTCGGATCGGCCGCTCTCGGATAACCTCCGCGAAATAGAGGAGGTGAAAAAACGGTTCCCGCATCATGCGGTCATTGCGTCCCTGATGGTGGGGCCACGCGAAGAATGGCATCAGATTGTACGAGACGTAGAAAATGCGGGAGCCGATGGCATTGAACTGAATTTTGGCTGCCCGCATGGAATGTGTGAGCGTGGCATGGGATCGGCAGTGGGGCAAGAACCCAAAGTGCTGAAAACCATTGTTGAATGGGTAAAAGAAGTCTCGACCGTGCCCGTTATCACTAAATTAACACCCAATATCACCGACATTACTCAACCAGCACGAGCCGCAGTAGCAGGTGGAACCGACGCGCTCTCGTTGATCAATACCATTCAAAGTTTGGTCGGGGTGGATATTGACCGCTTTGTACCGTATCCGATTGTGGATGGCAAAAGCACAAATGGTGGTTATTGTGGGCCAGCAGTTAAGCCAATTGCCCTAAATATGACCAAAAATTGTGCGCAAGATGCCGGAGTTAATGTGCCTATTTCGGGCATTGGTGGTATCGAAAACTGGCGCGATGCCGTAGAGTTTATGCTACTCGGCGCGGGTACGGTACAAGTATGCACGGCAGTCATGCACTTTGGCTTTGGGATTATCCGCGAAATGGTTGCTGGGCTTGCGGGCTATATGGACGATAAGGGATTTAAAACGATCGAGGACTTTCGGGGGAAGGCATTGGATCAGGTACTGACATGGGAAAACCTGAACATGAAGTACAAAGTGGTGGCCGAAATTAACGAAGAGAAGTGCATTGGTTGTCAGCTTTGTTATACCGCCTGCGAAGATGGCGCACATCAGGCCATCAAACTAACGCCCGGTAGTCGGGTGCCGCATATCGTAGAGGAAAACTGCGTGGGGTGCAACCTTTGCTCGTTGGTGTGTCCGGTAGAAAGCTGCATCACCATGGAGCGCCGCGACGACGGGTCGGAACACCTAACATGGAGCGAACGCACGATGGCAGGTAATGTCCCGCTTACATTTGATGACCCACTTGCAGGTGGTCTGCATCACTCGGTTCCAAATCCTACGGAAGCCTTGAGTACACCTGTCCCGCGCCACTATCGGCTCCCCCAAGACTGAAAGTTGCTTTGGTGATAATTTAAGAAATGTCCCTGTCACACGGTTGTCATAGGGACATTTTATCTTATGGGGTTGTTGGAACAATCGTTTATTGTAGCTGTTGTGTGATATTCAGCCAGCAACTTACCAACCTTAATTTTTAGCCTATGCCTGCCTTTCAATTGATCTCGGAATTCAAACCGATGGGCGATCAGCCTACTGCTATTCGGGAATTGGCAGAAGGGATCCTACGCGGTGATAAACACCAGGTATTATTGGGTGCAACGGGTACGGGTAAAACTTTTACGGCCTCTAATGTCATTGCACAAGTAGAACGGCCTACACTGGTAATGAGCCACAACAAAACGTTGGCCGCCCAGCTTTATGCGGAGTTTAAATCTTTTTTTCCAGATAATGCGGTCGAGTTTTTTATCTCGTACTACGATTATTACCAACCTGAGGCCTATATCCCGTCTTCAGATACGTACATCGAAAAAGACTTTGCCATTAATGACGAGATAGACCGTCTCCGGCTCCGTGCAACAAGTTCCTTGGTATCGGGGCGGCGAGATGTCATTGTAGTGGCGAGTGTTTCGGCCATTTACGGCCTTGGTGAGCCCGAGGTTTTTGCCCAAATGGTGGCAACCGTAAAGCGTGGACAGTTATTAGAACGCAACGACTTGCTCAAGAAAATGGTCTCGATGCAGTACAATCGGAACGACATTGAATTTAAACGTGGGACCTTTCGCGTACGCGGAGATGTTGTGGAAGTAATGCCTGCCTATTACGACGACCAGGCCTATCGCGTCGAATTTTGGGGAAACGAAGTGGAACGCCTCACCCGATTTGATCCGTTGACGGGTAAAACCTTTGGAGAAGAATCGGAGCTGACCTTGTACTCGGCTAGTTTGTATGTCACGTCACCCGACCTGTTAGAGAAGGCCATGCACAGCATTCAGGAAGAATTAACCTGGCGGCTGGCAGTCATGCGCAATGAAGGAAAGTTATTGGAAGCCCAAAGATTGGAACAGCGAACGATCTATGACTTGGAAATGCTCCGTGAAGTCGGGTTTTGTAATGGAATTGAAAATTACTCCCGACACCTAACAGGACGTAATCCCGGCGATCGTCCCTATACTCTGTTAGACTATTTCCCGAAAGATTACCTTCTCATTATTGACGAGAGCCATGTCAGCATTCCACAAATCAGAGGAATGTATAATGGTGACCGAAGCCGAAAGTTAAACTTGGTAGAACATGGTTTTCGGTTGCCCTCGGCCTTGGACAACCGACCGATGAAGTTCGAAGAATTTACCGAACTGACCAATCAGGTTATTTATGTCTCCGCCACGCCCGCCGATTATGAGTTAGGTCAAGCCGGAGGTGTTTTTGTGGAGCAGGTCATCCGACCTACGGGTATTGTAGATCCAATAATCGAAATCCGACCCATCGAAAATCAAATAGATGACCTTTTAGACGAAATTCATACCCGTTCTGGACGTGGTGAACGGGTGTTGGTCACAACCCTCACCAAGCGCATGGCCGAGGATCTAACTGACTATCTGAAATCTTTTGATGTCCGGGTTCGGTATATGCACGCCGATATTGATGCCTTGGAACGGGTGGATATTCTGCGCGATTTACGACTGGGCATATTTGATGTTTTGGTGGGAATCAACCTGCTGCGTGAGGGATTAGACCTGCCGGAAGTCTCGTTGGTGGCCATTTTGGATGCTGATAAAGAGGGTTTTTTACGCTCTGATCGGTCGTTGATTCAAACAGCGGGACGTGCTGCCCGTAATGCAGAAGGCTTGGTGATCCTCTACGCCGATCGGGTAACTGGTTCTATGGCACGGATGATGGAGGAAACGGAAAGACGAAGAGCAGTACAAATGGCCTATAACCAAGAACATGGGATTACACCAAGAACGGTGGTGAAGTCTATTGACGATATCCGAAAAGGAACCATCATTGCAGACCACAAGCCAGAGCAACCCGCGAATGTCTATTCGATGCATCACTATGGTGGCCCAGAACAACTTAGATTGGTGGCTGATCCGGTAACGCAGTACCTAACCGACAACCAAAAACGAGACCTCATTGCGCAATTAACCAAAGAAATGCACCAAGCTGCCGAAGATCTGGCCTTTGAACGGGCAGCAGACCTTCGAGATACCATTACCCAATTAGAGCGGGAACTGGAGGGTTAAGGCAGGAGACGTGCGACATATGCATCTTACGCTTCCCATGAGAAGACGCTTGCGTTGGTCGGGGGGGCGTTCACCATAACGGTTTATGCCATCCGCACAATGGCAGGCTTAAAACGTGCAATGGTTTCCACCAAATCGGATTCAGCAGTCATTACTTCGCCAATCGGTTTATAAGCTTGTGGGGCTTCATCTATCCCACCACTGAGCAGTGTAATACCACGCGCTTTTAGGTAGGCATCTCGATCATGCTTGGTAATGCTATTGTTGGCTGCCTTACGGCTAAGGAGTCTTCCGGCCCCATGTGAAGCCGAGTTGAGGGCAAGGGCGTGGCCCAATCCACGGACTAAAAACCCGGTATCCCCCATAGAGCCGGGAATGATGCCAAGGACACCGGGGCTGGCTGGGGTTGCCCCTTTGCGGTGAACCACCACTTCTTGCCCGTCTGCGAGGTATTCTTTCCAAGCAAAATTGTGGTGATTCTCTACCATAAAAAAGGCTTCAAGACCTGCTGCACGCGCTACTCGCTGATGAATAAGGTGGTGGTTTGCCTGTGCAAATGCTCCTGCCAAGTGC
The DNA here is from genome assembly GCA_016788705.1 of Bacteroidetes Order II. bacterium. NCBI lineage: Bacteria > Pseudomonadati > Bacteroidota > unclassified Bacteroidota Order II. > Bacteroidota Order II. bacterium. The sequence goes on along the minus strand of JAEUSQ010000056.1, from coordinate 18,719 downwards.
ATGGACTGCCAGTAGTCTTCGCCTGCCTCGCTGTCCAAATTCAACCAAGCCAAATGTCGGACTTCTTGTGCCAGTGTGGGATGAAGGGCTGTGGCTACACGGGTAAAATGCTCGGCAATGCGTGCCCCCACGCCTCGCGAACCAGAATGCGAAAGTAATGCAAGATATTGGCCCGGCTGAAGTCCTGTTTCAGCGTCGGGGGCCAAAACCGTTATGGAGCCCCATTCTACAAAATGATTCCCCGTACCCGAAGTTCCGAGTTGGGCATGTGCCTTGTCTCGGAGGGAACGCAAGAGCGGGGTTGCATGCCAAAGGGGTGCATCTAAGACGTCATGATCGGGAGTATTGGGGTCGTGGGGGCGCCAGCGATCTCCTGTACCAAAGTGTGTTTCATTCAGCAGGGCCTTTCGTAGTCTCTTGTGCTGTGCTTGAAGCAAAGAAGGCGGCTCCGGGAACACGGAAAGCATCATCCGGCAGGCAATATCCACACCCACGGCATATGGAATGACTGCGTTTTGGGTTGCCAACACCCCACCAATGGGTAGGCCATATCCAATATGGGCATCCGGCATCAATGCCCCTGCTACTGCAATAGGCAATCGCATAGCCGACCTCATTTGCTGCTGCGTGCCCTCATCTATCAGGTGCGTGCCCCAAGTCTTAAAAGGAAGTGGCTCTGGGCGTAATGCGATAGGGGAAGGTGTTGGCACAGGTGTTTGTTCTTGAATGACGGCCTCCGCCAAGCCGCGAAGGGTTAAGTGATCTATGAAGTTGTTAGGCGTAACCCGAATATCTTTTAGGATGTTCAAAACGGTTTGTTTGTTCAAGCCTTCTAAAAGCAAAGACTCGGCGGCTGCTTTCGCCATACCCAAGAGTTTGCCCGGCTTCCAGCCGATTCTTTGTAGGTCTTTTCCGGTAATAATTTCACTCATCGTGTATGGTTTGTCTGATGAGAAATGTTTTAAACGGTACGCTTCCAGCCAGTAAACAGTAAATCATGGCCTATTTGTTCCCATTTATGTTCATTAAAATCAATGGCTTGACTCATAGTTGAAATGCCAAGCCCACGAAAAGAAGGCACTCCATCGCCCACCAATTTGGGGGCAATAAACAGCGACAACCGATCTACAAGGTCTTCTTGCATCAAGGCAGTGGCAAGCCCCGGTCCGGCTTCGACCAAGACCGACTGTATTACTTGTCCCAATCCACCGTGCCCCAATTGCCTGAACAAGGCCGACAATGCAAGATGTCCCTCGTGCACAGGGTTATGCACAAGTTTTCCACCACCCTTGTGGAGAAGTTCCGCATAAACTGGGTTGACACCTGGTGCCACGACAACCCAAGTCTTAGACACCAGCCCATCCCGAAAGATTTGCAAGGTATCTGGTAATTGGCCCATTCGGTCTAATACGACCCGGATGGGTTGTCGGCCTTCTACATGACGAACGGTCAGTGCAGGGTTGTCGTTCCGTGCGGTTTGATATCCCACCAACACGGCATCGTGAGAAGCCCTCCACAAGTGTACCTTTTTTCGGGCCTCGCTACCCGTCACCCATTTTGAGTGCCCGGATGCCGTCGCTACCGATCCATCTAACGTTTGGGCAATTTTAAGATGAATATGTGGATAACTTGTCCCCAAATGATGGGTAAAGGGTTCGTTCAAACGTTTGCAAGCATGTTCCAGCACGTTCTCTATCACCTCTACACCATGCGCACGCAACCGTTGAATTCCCGTGCCAGCAACGATCGGGTTAGGGTCTTTCATACCCGTAACCACCCGTGGTATGCCATGTTTAAGGATAAGATCGGCGCAAGGAGGGGTTTTTCCATAGTGGCTACAAGGTTCCATATTAACATACAAGGTGCATGATCTAAGTAATTGATTTGTATGTATTTGAGATGCAGAATAGATGGCCTCCACCTCGGCATGAGGGCCGCCAAATCGCTTATGCCAGCCTTCTGCCAAGACCTCATTTTCCGGTGATACTAATACACATCCCACTAATGGATTTGGGCTGACTGCCCCTGCCCCTTTTTTGGCAAGTGCTAAGCACCGTTGCATCCAATGCGCATGAACTTCCATTAATAAATGACTCCTTGGTTGAATAATGTGGATAACTGGTGGAAAAATCGGACTGGGCACGTGGGTTGATGGGCGTCAAGCGACTTCGTTACAAGACAATCTCACACCCCATGAACACATTTCGCCTGTAAAGGATCGGAAAATGGGCTTCGTTCCGTATTGCTCGTGCATATCATTTACCCGTCTCAAAGAGGCTTTATCAGTGATTCGATCCTGTAAAATAAATATACAAATAACCAGCCCACTGTTTCCTGCACAAACGGTGAGACATTCGTGTAACCAAGTTTGTGGGAGTGCCGAAATCAAAACGGGCACATTGTTTTTGCAATGCGCCCGCAGAGGATTGGATATTTGTGGAAGGATTAGAAGTCGAACGTTAAGCGAAGGGTGCTGTAACGGCCTACGACGGGAGCGCCGTAGAACTGACGAACTTGGTTATCGGTCACATTTTGTACCAAGGCGTCTAAGCGTAGCCGTTTGCTGAATTCATAGCCTGCGCCTAAGTCCAAAAGATAATAGTCTTCTACACCCACGTCGTCAATTTTACTGGTGTCGTTGTTGTATGGGCTGGGCAAACCTCCCAAATAAGGACCGGAAGCAATGGGGAACCCTTGGTTATACCGGAAAGACACATTGGCAGAGAAGCCACTTTTTAGTTTATAGTCACCGCCTAATTTTACCTTCATTTGCGGTGCGTTCATCGCCAGATACAAACCACTTCCTGGTTCATTCACTTCTGTTTCATCAAAGAAATCGTCGGAAGTGTAAGACATATTGGCAAAGATGCTTAATTGGTCGTTGGCGATCAAACGAAGCGATGTATCTAAGCCCCAATAACTTACATCTCCAAAGTTTCGGTACGAGAGCATCAATTCTGGCATTTTGCCTACGCCCGGATTGTTTTCTTTGGGTTGTGCGATTGCAACTGGCACACGGGCGAGTGCATTGTTTTGATTGGCAAAGCCCACGACCAAGCCAGCCACTTGTGCAGATGGAATGCCTAATTGCGCAAGTGCGCCCTTCAGTTGAGGGTTTGCTTCGATGGCAGCAGCGAGTTGGGCGGTAAGGTCGTTCGTAAAGCCTTGTGCCAAGAAAAGGGGCGTTTGCATGAGCAATGGTCCAACAAAATCTTTCTTTTTGGAGTAGTAGGCATCTACGGCTACAAGCAGTTTGCCCCCAAAAATACCTTTGTAACCCAATTCTATGGTTTGGGTTTTTGTTTGCTTCAGCGGATCTACGTCTGTGACGGCATTGACCGGAATGGCCTGTCCTGTCTGGACGTTGATCATCACCATGAGTGCATCTATTCCGCCTTGTACTTGGGTTGCTGCGGGTGCAAGCAATTGTTTCAAGGTACCAACGGTGGCTTCATTTACTTTTTGTGCACCCAAAGCCTGGTTAATGAGGGCGGCCAAGGTTGCATTTGGGGTTGCATTTAGCCCAGGATAGATCAGGTTGCCATATAATTCTCCATAATTCAGACGGCCTGCAACGTCAGCACCACGATTCCAAGGCAAGATACTGGAAGCTACTACGCCACCTGGATAAGCGGCATTTCGGTTAAACGTAAAGCCCTCATAGGCACCTCGTCCGCGTACCAATGCCGTACCGAATGCGCCAAAACTGGTTTGACTGGCCGGAATGTCTAAGAACATAGAGTTGTTGCCCGGCGAGGAGAAGGCTTGGTTGAACGTGGCGCGTACCGAAGACGTGTTGGAAGGTTTAAAAACGAAAGCCAAGCGTGGAGAAACCGCGAATGCATCTATTACATTGTTGTAGTCTCCACGTGCCGCAAGTGTAATGTCTAACTTGGGGGAGACTGCATATTGTGCTTGGGCATAGGCGCCCGTTTCCATAATGGCATCGTTTTCTTCGTTGCGGCCATAGATGGTTCCGTCGGTATCGGGGATCGTGTATTGCATGTCTGCACCATAGATCAGACGGAGTTTTTCCAATGGCTTGCTGTCATTTTGCAACTGCACATTCCACTTTTGCGAGTGGTCATAGACCGTACCCTCTGAACCGGAAACCACATTGCCATTGTTGTCTAAACGGCGACGGTTGATGATGTATGAACCACCGTGGTTGTTGCGGTTCAAAGAGGCTGCCGCAAAGAAGGAGCCCGATTGGAAGCGAACTTGCCCATAGGTATATCCAAAGTCAATGGCTTGCAGGTTGCCGATACCGGACATATAGGTACCAGAAGAGACCGAGTAACCACCATTTACAATCAGGGCCGATTTACCCCCCAATTTGTATTCTACCATACCGTTTAGGTTCAGTTTATCGGTATCATAGTCGCGAGGCACATCTCGGATGGCTTGGAGTGCTGCTTGCGTATAAGTACTGGTTACATCGGATACAGCAGATTGGTCTGCGTTGAGGGCATAAGCTTTCAGGCTGCTTCCGTCTTCTATCACGACCAATTTATCTCCTGTGGTATCCAACTGAATGAAGTCTTGCGGCGCCATAACGTCCATTGTGAAGTCTTTTGCCTGCGAGTATTGGCCAGCAAATTTATAGCCCAATTTGTTGTTGGAGGTTACACCTGCGTGCCGCCATGCAGCGGCAGCCGTAGATTGTTGCCCACCACCAAGCGAAACCGTTGTGCCCTGATGGTCGAAAGGGTTTTTGGTGATAAAATGGACTACGCCTGCATCTACGCCGGGGCCATACAATGCAGAACCAGGGCCACGTACAATTTCTACCCGTTCCAAGTCTATGTTCGAGATAGGCATCATGCTGTAGGCATTGGCATTTAAGGAAGCAATTGCGCCCTGACGATAATCAATCAGCGTATAGGCGGCGCCCGAAAAGGCATTGTTAAAACCACGTAGAACCACTTCGTAGCGGTCAACACCCGTTTGGGCCATATCCACCCCTTCTACGTTCCTCAAAATCGCAGCTACGCTTGGTGTGGCTTGGTTTTGCACTTCACGCGCATCCAGCACCGAAACAGAAGCCGGTGCATCTAAAATTTTCTCCGACTGGCGCGAAGCGGATACCACCACTTCGTTCAGTGTATTGCCTGCGTCGGCCAATGAGAAGTCTAATGTTACGGTTTGTCCGGCCCTAAGCGAAACCGTTTGGCGCAAGGCCCGGTAGCCTACATATGTAACAGATACATCGTAATTCCCAGCAGCGACAGAAATTCGGTATTTACCGCTAAGGTCCGATGTGGCCCCGGAAACGAGGTCGTTGGTTCCGGATTTTAACAGAGAAACCGTAGCACCAATGAGCGACGTACCATCACCGCCATCTTTTACAGTTCCTTGAAGGGTTGCGTTCTGCGCAAATCCTGTCCCGACTGCGAGCAGCAGGGCGAGGAACACAAAAAGCGGTCTAAAGCATTTTACCATGTGCATCTCCTTTGTTTGATCTTTTTTGGGTTTGGGGATAATCTGCGGATGGTGGGTGTCCGAAGTAACTGCGTTAATTAAAGCGCTTTCATAAATGTAAAAATAACAAGAACAGTGTGTTAAAGCAATGTGGTTCTATAAAAGATAAAAACAATCTCTTGGAGGGCGGTAAAACCGGGTTAATTACCGAATGCTGGAAGGGCAGAAAGGTCCATATGGTAATCTTGCGGGTTTTCCGGGTTAATATATATCGGAATGGTCTTCTCATTGAGAAAGGAAGTGGGATTATACCAAAGGTGGTCGCTCTGGAATTGATATACCTTGAGGTCTTTGGGGTTTTGCCATTGCGCCCAAATGACATATGGACTTCGGCCATTCACGCGGAAACTTGGGTCTGGGGCAATTTGCTCGATCTTGGCCCAAATTTTCTGGCCGTTTTGCAGTAATACACGTGCCATTTTTTGCTTCCGCCAATGGTAGATAAGTCCACCAAAGCCTAAAGCGGTGAAAATGGTGCCCAGTGTTCCAAAAATTCCCGGAAATAACCAAATGGTCCAATCAATAATGTGGGCATTGTTTGGATTTGCAGGTTGGTACTTGATAGTAGCTGTTTCGCCGATGGAATAAGAGGGAGGAGAAGAAAAAACGTCGCCGATCACTTCATATGTTTGGCCGTCTCTTGCGCGGAAAACCACCACAGGTGCGGTACTTCCTTTGGCATTACGGACCATGTCCACCACTTCGCCTTCTGTACGGAGGGCGGTCTTAGAAAATTGATAGAGATCGTAACCGAACCAAATACCAATTAGCATGAAGGGCAAACCAATCAGCGCAAAAATGCCCCAAAACCAGCGAAGAGACATAATAAGAAGTGTTTAAGGATGAAGGGAGCTGTTGATATGCTGAAAGGTAAGGGCTGGGTGGTGGGAATGCAAGCATCGGCAGGGGTTTTGAAAAGGGGGCTAGGGTGAAACTTGGTGGGTCGCAATTTCATACCGTATATTCCAACGCCATTTTACATCTTGACCACTCATTATGCGTATCGCTCTTGCTCAGATCAACCCGATTGTCGGGGATTTGCCCGGAAATGTCCAGAAAATTTTGGATGTCATCCGGGAGGCCGCCCAAAACCAGTCCGAATTGGTGGTTTTCTCGGAGCTGGTCTTGTGTGGTTATCCTCCGATGGACTTGTTGGATAACCCTTTGTTTATTGAGGCTTGTGCCGCCGCCATCCAACAAATTGCCCGCGAGTCGCCACCCAATATCGCTGTCATCTTGGGTACGCCCGTCCGAAATCCCAAAACCACTGGAAAACGGCTTTATAATGCAGCCGTCTTATTAGAAAAGGGCGAGGTAGCGGCAACGGCGTATAAGGTCTTGCTTCCTACTTACGACGTATTCGATGAATACCGCTATTTTGAACCTGCGGATGTGTGTACGCCCATCGTGTGGCGTGGCATCCGTCTGGGGCTTCATATCTGCGAAGACATGTGGAATAATGAGGCTTGGGCGCAATTCCACCTCTATGACCGCAATCCGATAGACGAATTGGCAGCAGCGGGTACAGATATTTTTATCAATATTAGTGGCTCGCCCTACTCGCACAACCAATCCCAAACCCGCGACCGACTGATTATTGAGAATTGTCGCGAACACCAACGACCCTTCTTGTATGTCAACCAAGTAGGAGCCAATACCGAAATTATCTTTGACGGGGACTCTTGTGCATTCGATGTAGCCGGAAATATGGTCTTAGAATTGCCACGGTTTCGGGAGGCACTGGCTTATTTGGAGTTTGATCCCCAAACGCGACTACTGACGCCCATGCACCCCGAAACAGCTCATACCCCCGCTCCAGACCGCATCCGAGATTTGCACGACGCCTTGGTTTTGGGAATCCATGATTATTTTCATAAGTCCGGCTTTTTCAAAAAAGCACTCATCGGCCTTTCTGGTGGGATAGACTCTGCTGTTACATGTGCCTTGGCTGTTCATGCACTCGGAGCAGACAAGGTGATGGGTGTGACCATGCCTTCCAAATATTCCTCGTCTGGTTCTGTAACCGACTCGGAGGCGCTCGCACGGGCAACTGGAATTGAGTTTCTCCATATTCCCATTGTTCCTGCGGTCTCGGCCTTCGACGAGATGCTGGCGGACGTTTTTGCTGGACATCCGCCGGATGTGGCCGAGGAGAATATTCAGGCACGGGTACGGGGAACTACCCTGATGGCTTTGTCTAATAAATTCAATCATTTGCTGCTGACTACGGGAAATAAATCCGAGATGGCAGTGGGCTATTGCACGTTATATGGGGATATGAATGGCGGCCTCGCGGTGTTATCGGACGTATTTAAAATGGACGTATATGCACTGGCTTCCTACATCAACCAAAAAGCAGGTCATGAGGTGGTTCCGGAGTCCACTATCCAAAAAGCGCCCTCTGCCGAGCTACGACCGGGACAAAAAGACCAAGATTCCTTGCCGCCATATCCTGTCTTGGATGAAATCCTCCGGCGATATATAGAGGAATGGCAAGAGTTGGAAACCATTTCCGATGAAACCGGATACCCTTATGATACGGTCTCGGCCATGCTCCGAAAAGTAGATGCAAATGAGTTTAAACGAAAACAGGCCGCGCCGGGTTTGCGGGTAACACGCAAGGCATTTGGTACAGGACGTCGTTTGCCGATCGTCATGCGGTGGGATCGGCGCTGGGCCTCCGAAATGACCGGAGCCGATCAGGAGGAGACGCCGGAAGCGTGGGAATAGCCTTTGTGTCAAATTGAGATTGATTGCTTTCGAGGTCGTGTTTTAGGGATAAAAAACATGGTGCATTGTATTTTTATGGGTCTCACCTTTGCATTTGGTTCATAAACATCCTACCTTCAGGAGGAACACGCTGTTAGTGTCTTCTTTACATTCACCCCACTTATACCTTATCTATCGGAGGTCTTATCATGAGTCTTGTAGATCGTGCAAAAAACATTCTTCTCAGCCCCAAAGCCGAATGGGAGGTCATTGACGGCGAATCGTCGAATATGGCATCGCTGGTTGTTGGCTATGCCTTGCCCTTCTTGGTGCTGGGTGCATTGGCGGGTGCTATTGGAAACTCGGTGTTTGGTGTGACTGTTCCCTTCGTCGGAACCGTGAAAACGCCTTGGTTGCAATCTATGATTACGGCTGCCGCAGGAATTGCCGTTGCTGTTGTGATGTTGTATATCTTGTCAATGATCGTAAACCTTTTGGCACCCAACTTTGGTGGGGAAAAGAACGACAACCAAGCGGCCAAATTGGTGGTATATGCTTCCACTGCAGGCTGGGTTGCTCAGATTTTTGGCATTATCCCCGCTGTTGGTGGCATTATGAGTTTAGCTGGTGCTGTTTATGGCATCTATCTGTATTACCTCGGTCTGCCCGTCCTGATGAAAAACCCCCAAGACAAAACCATTGTTTATATGATTGTAGTGGCCATTGTTGCCATTGTGATTAATATGGTGCTGGGCGGCATTATTGTGGGTGCTATTGTGAGTGCTTTCGGATTTGGTGCAATGGCCGCCGGAGGTTTAGGAATGTAATTTCTACCAGAATAGCTTTAAAGAAAAAGGCTCCAGATTGGGGCCTTTTTTTGGGTGTTGTAACGGCATTTTCTCTTTCGCTGGCTCACTCCCACGCAATTACCGAAACCTCGAAACGGCTAAAGGTAGTATATCCCTTTTTAAGTTCTGTAAGCAGGCTACCCGTAAAGGTTGCTCCCACAAGAATGGGGGGCGAGGAAGCACCGCTGACAAAGAAAGATTCCTTGCTTCCGATTTCGGATCCTGAAGCATCATAAAAAACCGTCCGCAGTTGTAATGTCCTCACCGATTGCGGGCCTTTGTTTTTAACGACCACCTCCAGCCAAACATTTCGTGTACTTCCAAATCCGGTAATGCGGGCATTGCGCAAAAAAGTCTCCACCATAAAGCCCGAAGGTTTGGGAATGTCCCATTTTAGCGCCAAGGGCTGATCTGCTTGGTATTGGGATGGTGCGGGTTCTAAATCAGCCTCGGCGATGGTGAGTAGAATAGCATCCACTTTCGGGGCTTTTTGTGCTTTATAATGAAGTAAGTCCACGGGTAGTACCTCTCCAGGCCGGATATTGGTTTCGTAGGTAGGCAAAACCTCTTTAAACTCGGTAAATAGGGTTGCACCAGTGGCATCTAAGGCTTTTAGTTGTATCTTAAATTGTATCATTTCTTTGGTTTTGGAGGAAAGATATCCGCGTAAAACATATGAAAAGGCGTCTTCATAGGGCGTAAGTACCGATTTGTGTACTTCGAATGATACGTCATGTGTACCAAAGGCTGTTTTAACTGGAATTTGCAAGTCGTCGGTCAACTCGTTGGGATTGCTGTGGTTTGCATTGCCGCGTATGGATAAACTGCCTGATGGTTTCTGGGTGGTTTTAGAAGAAGAAGGTACGAGCCAGAAAAACAGTATCAAGGCCAACACGCCCAATATGCCCAGGCCCGTCCACAAGGCATTTCGGTTGTGCGGGGTCGCTTTTGGGGAGGTCCGAGGCGAGGTCGCTTCGTTGGGTTTGGTCTTGGGCGTGTTCTCCCCAAGTGCCGATAGTACTACATATGCCGGACGGTAGTGTGGGTCTATTTCTACACATCGGCGGGCAAGTGCTTCGGCTTGTTTGCGGTCATCGGGGGTTTGCATCTGGTTCCATCGCTGGCGGTGTGCCTCGGCAAGTTCATATAATACGCGCAAATCCAACGGGCGTACCGAGATCACAAATTGTAATTCGCGGATGGCATCGTTCCAAAGTTTATGTTGCTTAAAGTTGAGGGATCGCTCCAAAGACGCCTGTGCGCGGGCTTCGAGAGCGGTTTTTTGCGCTTCGGTAATGCCCAGTTCGCGCGCCGCACGGTCTAAGTCTGCTTGTGTGAGGGGCGGAAGTGCCGGATTGTCCTGGGCGTCCATCAGGCGTTTGAGGTATTTTTGCAGAATCGCTTCGGGGTCGTGATGTGGCATATGCCTTGTGATTTAGAGGATGGGTTCAAATAAATCTACAAAGAAAAACCGATACAAAAAACGAGTATCGGTTACTTTCTATTAAACAAACGTAAACAAGATGCAATGAATCAACAAAGATGATTACTGCAACCTATCCAACGCCACTTTCATCCGGTGGCATGCTTCAACCAATTTATCTAAGGAAGTGGCGTAAGAAATACGTAACCCATTCGGATCTCCAAATCCTTCTCCTGCAACCGTTGCCACATGGGCTTCACGGAGTAGGTAGAGCGCAAGTTCCTCTGCTGTCTGAATCAAGTTGCCGTCTGGTGCTGTTTTGCCAAAGAACGAAGAAACATCTGGAAAAAGGTAAAAAGCACCCTCCGGTTTAGGGCATTTAATCCCATCTATATCATTTAACAAGGCCAAGACGGTATCGCGGCGTTCGCGGAAAGCTCGTACCATTTGTGCAATGGGCTCAAAATCCATTTGCAGGGCTGCGATTCCGGCCAGTTGACTCAGGTGGCTGGGGTTAGAAGTGGTTTGGCTCTGTACTTTATCCATTGCCTTGACTACATCTAAAGGTCCTGCTGCATATCCTAGGCGCCAGCCCGTCATCGCATAGGCCTTGGAAAATCCATTAATGGTAATCGTGCGCTCCTTCATCCCCTTCAACGAGGCGAAACTTATGTGCTTGGCATCAAAAATGACGTGTTCATACAATTCGTCCGAAATAACCCAAACATTAGGATATTTGCTCAAAACATCGGCTACGGCTTTCAGTTCTTCAGGAGAATAAACGGATCCAGTTGGATTAGAGGGCGAACACAAGATTAAAACACGGGTATGCTGAGTGATGGCGGCTTCCAACTGATTGGGGGTGATGCGGTATTCGGTCATAACCGAAGTGGGCATGGGGACGGGTGTACCACCAGCCAGAACGGTCATTTCGGGGTAGCTCACCCAATACGGGGCAGGAATCAAAACCTCGTCGCCAGGGCGGCAAAGAACCATTAAAGCTTGAGCAACCGACTGTTTACCACCATTGGAGCAGATAATTTCGTTAGGACTATACTCTAAGTAGTTGTGATTTTTAAGCTTTATAGAAATTTCTCGCCGCAATGCCAAAAGCCCTGTATTATCCGTGTAGGTAAAGCCACGTCCTCCACTAAGTGCTTCCATTGCGGCGCTTACGATGGGTTGTGGCGTCGGGAAGTCAGGCTCACCAGCACTAAGGCCAATAACGGGAATGCCTTGTTGACGAAGTTGGTTGGCCATAGCCGTCATCGCGAGAGTGGCCGAGGGGCGCATGGCTTCTACAAGGGGATTAAAGTGGGTCATGGTTTTTTTGATAAAGGCAGAGATCTTTCAAGTGTACCCACTATAAAAAAAGCTAAGGCAAATTGGCGTGAAACTCCCAATAAAAAAAGGCTTAGGGAGTATGAAGGTTCATTATGGAAAAGTCTTGAGGCATGGTTCTGGCCTGGAAAGATGCGGACTGTTTTGGCATACTCCTTGAAGAATGAAATAAGTGGTTTTGTTAAAAGCCATTAAGGAACACCTAAACCACATAAGCCCATTAAGCTACGGATGTTCTAAAAAAACTTATTAGGCTTAAACCCTCGGGATACAGTATCTTGATACTTTCAAACCCTTAGACGCACAGCACATATGGGAAAAGTTATTGCCATCGCCAATCAAAAGGGCGGCGTAGGGAAAACAACGTCTGCGGTTAATATTGCCTCGTCATTGGCTGCCATGGAATTTGCAACCGTGCTGATTGATATGGACCCGCAGGCAAACTCTACTTCGGCATTGGGTGTTAATCCGCGCGAAGTCCCTACATCGGTTTATGAAGTGCTGGTTGGAAATGTGCCGATGCAGGAAGTGGTGCTCCAAACCGAGATGCCGCATTTAGACCTGGTTCCAAGTCATATTAACTTGGTAGGGGCCGAATTGGAAATGATAGATTTGCCGGAGCGGGAGCATGTGCTGTTGAAAGCCCTCAAACAACTCCGAACCCAATACCAGTTTATTATTATAGATTGTCCGCCTTCGTTGGGATTACTCACGCTGAATGCTTTGACAGGTTCAAATTCAGTGATTATCCCGGTACAGTCCGAGTATTTTGCCTTAGAAGGATTGGGTCAGTTGTTGAATACCATCAAATTAGTTCGCCAAAACCTGAATCCGGCCCTCGAAATCGAAGGGGTCTTGCTGACGATGTTTGATGCCCGTCTCCGACTCTCGAATCAAGTGGCTTCGGAAGTACGGCGCTACTTCGGAGACAAGGTTTTTACCACCATGATTCATCGAAATGTCCGAATTTCGGAAGCGCCCAGTTTTGGAAAACCTGTTATCTTATATGATGCAACCAGTATTGGGACCCGAAACTATATGGCGGTATCAAAGGAAATTATCCAAAATAACTTAGCCCAGTTTACGGCATCAGCGGGGAAAACAACCCCAAAAGCAGCCGAGCACTCCGCCCAAGAGCCTGAAGCATAAGATGCGGCTCTTTGTAACCTCGTAACGCGATCCTTTTCAGTTTTATGGCAAAGAAACCAGCCCTTGGCAAGGGGTTAAACGCCCTCCTTCCAAATGCTCCTGTCGGTAATGAGGTCCTTTCCGGTGCCGAAAACCCGGTTGCAGCCCACTTATACCGATACGACGACAAGTCGCGGGCCTTGGGCCGCGTGGCCGAGATCGAAATTAGTCAGATTCGGCCCAATCCCTATCAACCACGCCGCGACTTCGACGAGCAGGCATTAGAAGACCTGGCCTCTTCCATCCGGCAATTAGGCATTATTCAGCCGATTACTGTACGGGCTGGTGGAGACGGCGAGGGGTATGAACTAATCTCTGGGGAACGCCGCTGGCGGGCATCCCGGCGGGCGGGCTTATCCAAAATTCCTGCTTATATCCGTGAGGCCGACTCCGAGGCGATGCTGGAAATGGCCATTGTGGAAAACGTGCAGCGCGAAGACCTCAATCCGATTGATGTGGCACTGGGGTACAACCGTCTGATGGAGGAGTGTGGTCTTACACAAGAACAAGTGGCCGAAAAAGTGGGCAAAGACCGTTCTACGATCACCAATTTTCTACGCCTTCTTAAACTCCCACCTACAGTTCAGGCCGCATTGCGCGATGGTTCCCTCTCCAATGGTCATGCACGTGCCCTTTTACCGCTGCCCGATGCGCAGGTGCAAGCGGCTTTCCTCAAGTTGATTCAGGATCAGGCACTTTCTGTCCGAAATACCGAAGACCGCGTCCGAGCCTATCTCCGAAAACTGAAAGAAGCCGAAGAAGAACCAGAGACATCGGCCATACCCAGTGTGGATGAACTTCAGGTAAATGAGTTTACCAATCGCTTGCGCACTTATATGAGCACAAAAGTGGATATTAAACACCGACAAGATGGAACCGGACGTGTAGAAATTGCCTACTACTCGCAAGATGATTTAGAGCGCATCATGGACTTGCTCATGAACAAATAAGCGCCTTATGCCTTTCCGTTGCTTTTCTGTATATTGGTTTTTGTGGGTGTCTTTGATACCGCTGCTACATGGGCAAACGCCCGATTCATTGCACATAGAACCACCGACAGCATCGGGAATGGCCGTGCCCGATTCAGCCAGATGGATTCCCAACCCCCGTATGACGTTACGTTGGGCCATCCTGCCGGGGGGAGGGCAATACTATAACCGCGAACGCTGGAAGGTTCCGGTGGTCTGGGCGGGTGTAACAACTGCTACGGGGTTTACAGTGTACTTTATCCGACAGTACCGCTCCTATTTTAGGGCACATGCCTATCAACTCAATGTAGAGCGGGTTGCAGCAGGTCTTACCCCCACCAAATCAGATTATCTCGTGTGGCAATCGTCTTATGACGCCATTGCACAAGGACGCCCCATTGCTTCAACACCGCTCAAACAAGTACGAGACTACCACTATCGAAATTCAGGATTTGCTATTTTGTCGGTGGCCGGCGTGTGGGCACTGGCAACTGCCGAGGCCTATATTAGTGCCCAACTCAAAGATTTTGATGTGGCGGAAATCCAACCTTCGCTTTCGTTCCTGCCGATCTCTGGAACGCCCATATTGTCCTTGTCCCGAAGATTTTAAGGTCTGTACATAACTTGTATTCCATGGCCTTCGTCCGTTCTTCCTGATTAAGTCATTAACTTAATTGTGGAAACACATTATATTTCATGTTCTTGTATCCTCCTTTCCCACCTTTGCATTAGAAGTTTGCTATGGCCGATACGCAAAAGCACGCCCAATTTGCTGCCCAAAGAAACCGTAATGATATCTCGCTTTTTAAAAAGGCGGAACGTTTTTTTGACCCTGATGGCGATTATGCCCGTGTTACAGGTGCGGGTTTATACCCCTATTTTCGTCCTATTCAACGGAACGAAGGCGCACGTGCCGTGATAAATGGCCGCGAAATCATTATGGCAGGCTCCAATAATTATTTGGGACTCACCTCCGATCCTCGCGTGAAAACAGCAGCCAAAGAAGCCATAGACAAATATGGGACGGGGTGTACGGGTAGCCGTTTTCTGAATGGAACGTTAGACATCCATATTGAATTGGAAGAAAAATTGGCCCGCTACATGAACAAAGAGGCCTGTGTGTTATACTCTACAGGGTATATGACCAATCAGGGCGTTTTGTCCAGTTTGGCAAGTAAAGGCGATTTTATTTTTTCCGATAAAGACAATCACGCCTGCATCGTAGCTGGACAACAAGTCTCGCTTGCAGAAACAAAACGGTTCAACCACAATGACATGAAGCACCTGCGGCGGTTATTAGAGCGGGTGAGTGAGGAGCATCCTCATGTGGGCAAACTCATTGTCTCGGACGGTGTTTTCTCCATGAGTGGATCGGTGGCAAAAGTGCCAGAATTGGCTGCACTGGCCGAGGAATTTGGGGCAGCCCTTTTATTAGACGATGCCCACGCTTTTGGGGTGATTGGAGAGGGTGGGCGTGGCTCGGCGGCCTATTTTAATTTGGAAGATAAATGCCATCTTACTACAGGAACCTTCTCGAAGAGTTTCGCCTCGCTGGGTGGTTTTTGTGTGGGCGATTATGATGTAATCGAATATATCCGGCATACGTCTTCCACGCATATTTTTAGTGCCTCTATGCCACCTGCAAACGTGGCTACGGTGCTGAAGTGTCTCGAAATCTTGGAGACAGAAACCTGGCGTTTGGATCGTCTTTGGGAGATTTCAGATTATATGCGGAAAGGCTTTGCCGAACTTGGCTTTAATGTATGGAAAAGCCAATCGCCTGTCATTCCAGTAGTTGTGGGTGATATGTGGACGTGCTTCCAGTTTTGGACTGATTTGCTTGAGGAAGGCGTTTTTGTGAATGCGGTCATTCCGCCCGCTGTTCCTCCGGGGCAATCGCTGATGCGGACTTCGTATATGGCCTCGCATACCAACGAAGATTTGGACTTTATTTTGTCAGCTTTCGAAAAGGTGGGCAAAAAACATGGCGTCATTGGCCCCAAAGCGCTCTGAGGTCAGGCCATAACGCTTTATTAAGACGGAATCAAATACCTACAAGTGCAACTTAGACACCCTGCGTTGCACTTTTTTTTATGAGACGCCTTCAAAAAAACGGGATGAGTGGGGAAAGGAGGACGTGTCTGTTCATCCCATTCAATTCTTGAACACAAATACATCGTCCGCACAAGGAGTCTTTCTGGCCATAGAAACGACTCGTGTCTCACACACCCTTCCGTCGTGAGGCAATTTTTAATGCCTTTTCGGCCTCGACAACCTTAATACGGGGCCGTCCGGATGCAGTGCCTTGTTCTTTCTCGTGCTCGTCTAATATTTCCCAGTCGTTAAACGTAAGAAATTTAGTTTTCCGGCGATGGAGCAATGCAGCGACATCTTCTTGGGAATAGGCGCGTTGTGCGGCTTGGCGAAGGTCTTCCAATACAGAATGAGCCGTCTCTACGCCACACATTTTGTTGGTACCAATAACCCCCGTTGCGCCTCGTTTTATCCAACCCGCCACATATTCATGCGGAATAAAGTGTCCTGTTTCTGGGTTATAAATACGGCCTTTTTGGTTGGGGATCACCCCATTGGCTTCATCAAAAGGTAAGCCAGGTAAGGCAACACCTTTATATCCGACTGAACGCAAGACCATCCCCACTGGAATGGTTTCAAAGAGACCCGTTCCGCGTAATTTTCCTGCTTCGTCTAAGCGCGTTTGTTCTACCCGCAAACACGAAGCCCAGCCATTGGTTTCACAAATCTCGACGGGCGAGGCCCAAAAGCGAAAGTGTACCCTTCGGAGTTTATTTTCAAGGGGTCTTGCCGCATATACCTGAAGTTGGGCAAAGTTTTTGGCGGCGATCCTATCTGTAATCCGTTCTTTTTCGCTGTGGGCATCCAAGAGCATTGCATCTTGTTGTACCACCAAATCGGCTACTTCCAGATGTTCCATTTCCTTCAGTTCTGGTAGGGTCCATTTTGCCTGAATCGGCCCGCGTCGTCCAAGAATATAAATATCCCGAATCTGACTGGCCCTTAGGGCGTTTAGGGCATGTTCAGCCATATCGCTTGGATGCAGCTCATCGCCAGATTTTGCCAGAATTCGGGCAACATCTAACGCAACATTCCCCATTCCAATGACTGCTACCGACGGAACAGATAAATTCGGGTTTAAGGACACGAAATCTGGGTGGCCATTATACCAAGCCACAAATTCAGTTGCAGATAAACTTCCTGGTAAGAACTCGCCTGGAATACCCATTTGGCGGTCTGCCTGGGCACCAACAGTATAGACCACCGCATCATAAAGATGTCGCAGGTCTTCATGAAAAAGGTCTTTCCCATAATGGACGTTTCCAAAAAGCCGTACTCGGTCTGACCTAAAAATGGCGGAATACTTACTGGTCACGTTTTTGATGGACAGGTGGTCTGGTGCTACCCCATGTCGAACCAAGCCAAAGGGCGCTGGTAGCCGCTCGAACATATCTACATACAGATAGTGAGACGTATTTTTAAGCAATTCGATGGCGGTATAAAATCCGGCCGGGCCAGCCCCAATGATGGCAACACGATAAGGCTTTTCCGGACTTCCAAGAACGATTGACATCTTTCAACAACGCTAAGTGGATGAACAGGATGGGGAAGGGAGGTATCAAGTTAAGACCTTATGACAGAATTGCAAGCGTTTTCAGGAACAAAATATACCCATACTTTTGGAGTACGCTACTGTAGGGTGAGGCATTCCAATACCGAAGGCATTATGTTATGGCACACAGCAGCCATTTATCCAGGCAATAAAAACGTGTTCGGAGAGGGGCTTTATATAAGGAACTTGAGGTAAGAGACAGCCATATGTTATGAAATTGTAGATATTCCGTGGGCGTGAAAATAAGAAGAGCTAGATTAAATGTCTCCTAACTGGGGGCGAAGGATGACCTCTTCGACCACTGAGCGGTCCGATAAATGCCATATGTTACGTATGGTTTGGGCAATGTCTTCGGGGCGCATAAACCGCTCTTCTGGCAAATCCACTCCGTCCCAACTGGGTGTGAGGGTAGCGCCGGGCATGAGCGTGGTAACCCTGATACCTACTGACTTGGTTTCTTCCCTAAATGCCCGTGCCAATCCCAAAAGCCCATGTTTGGCAGCGGTGTATGCGCCTCCACCCGGATATGCCCGTAGGGAAGCGATAGAGGCCATAAAAAAGAGGTGTCCCCGTTTTTGGACCTGCATGGCAGGCAAAAAGGCTTGTGTTACATAAAAGGCACTGGTCAGATTAACCAATACCTGTTGCTCAAAGTCCTTGGAAGAAGTTTCTAATAGCGGCCCAGGCAAAAATAATCCAGCATTATTGATTAAAACATCGGTTGCTCCCCAGCGTTGCAAAACAAACTGTGCAACTTCTTGTACCTCTGCCTCATTCGTCACGTCACAGACGATTGCCTCGGCTTCGCACCCAAACGCACGGCAGGCTTGGGCAACCGCATCTAATTTTATTTTGTTACGTGCCAATAAGGTCAGCTTGGCATTGGGTTCTTGCGCAAATGCATACGCAGTGGCTGCTCCAAGTCCTTGACTGGCGCCAGTTATGGTCACGATGGGCATAAAAAAAGAATTTAGGTAACTGGTTAGCCTGATTCCAAAATTGTTATCGGGCATTGAAAAATAGTTTATTTTTGTGTTTCAATGGAACTACCCAACGACATAGCAAGCTGCCACCGGATAATCCTGGAATTGGTAGCCGTTATTGAAGGCTTCAAG
>JAEUSQ010000055.1 GCA_016788705.1 Bacteroidetes Order II. bacterium | reverse complement strand
GGCAACGCTGACGAAATGCGTGGCTCTTGCCATTTCGATAGCCATGTTCCAGTTCTGCACGCTGTTTTGCGCTTAAATTGATCTCTAATTTTCTACCCATGTATTTTTAGGGGTATTAAAATAGTAGTCAATTATTTTATTCCCGTACTTAAAAAGTCATTCTCTGTGGATTTTTATCAGAAAGATTTGAATACACAGGTCTCTTCTGTTAGGTTCTCGGTGGCAGCAGTGGGGACAAACGTAGCAGCCCCAATGGGAATGGTTGCAATACCTGGGGGTAACGGAATTTCAGGGAGCAACCTACGATAGTCTTCCTCGTCAGGAGGCATGGGATTGGGTTCGGCCCATAGTGCTTGGCGTGGCGTGCGCATTACCACATAGTCTCCGGCTCGTCCGATAAGGTAAGATCGGTTCATGGGCACCTTGCCGTATGGCGTATCAAGGACGTATTTGGGGATGGCATAACCACTGGTGTTGCCTTGAAGTGCCTCCATCAATGCCAGTCCTTTCTCAATCGAAGTTCTGAAGGCAGCAGTTCCGCCAATAAGTTGGGCTTGATACAAATAATAAGGACGAAGACGAAAGGAAATCAATTTTTCGCACAATTCTTTCATCACAGATGGGTCATCGTTTAACCCTTTCAACAAAACCGTTTGATTTCCGACCGGGATGCCAGCTCTGAGTAATTTTTCCACCGCAATTTGGGCCTCGTTTGTGAACTCCTTCGGGTGGTTAAAATGTGTATTCAGCCATATAGGATGGTATTTAGCCATCATATCCACCAAGTCGTCGGTAATACGATACGGCAGGGTGACCGGCAAACGGGAGCCAATCCGAATGATCTGGATGTGCGGAATGGCACGTAATCGACTGATGAGCCACTCCAGATTGGCATCGCTAAAAATAAGTGGATCGCCGCCTGTAAGTAAAACATCCCGAATTCCTGAATGAATGGCCAAATAGTCTATTGCCTCTTGTAGCTCGGCTTTGTTCAGGAAAAAATCGGCATCACCCACCATGCGTTTTCGCAAACAATAGCGGCAATAAATGGCGCACTCGGCGGTGACACAAAAGGCCACACGGTCTTTGTAGTTGTGAATCAGGTTTTTAACGGGCGAATGGGCCACCTCTTCCAAGGGATCCACTACGCCCACAATATCGGGTGCCATTTCGGACATTTTTGGGACAACGTGTTGCCGAATGGGACAATGTGGATCGTGTGGATCCATTAAGGAGGCATAGTAGGGCGTAATGTTCCACCGAAAGATGCCATCGGTCTCGCGAATGGCCTGTAATTCGTCCTCGGTGGGTGTAATGTATTGTGCCAAATCATCTGTAGTATGGATTCGGTTGCGCATTTGCCAGCGCCAATTCGTCCAGTTAAGGTCTTGTTGCATAAATTTTGAGGATAGGCCATTTTACAATGACTTTCTATCGGGTTGGATTGAGGGACAAATATGATTTGGGATGATGGTTGGCATTTAGTGGTTATTCGGAGATAGGCGTTCCCCAGCCACCTCCGCCGGGTGTTTCTACCCGTAGGACCTCGCCGATGCTGGCCTCGAAAGTGGCCACACCGGGAAGGACGGTATGCGTTCCGTCGGTATGAATCAGGATTTGTTTGCCCTGAACACCCGGTTCTCCGCCATGAATGCCATAGGGTTTCTCGTTGCGGTGTTGCCCGATTATGGTGACCGATAAAGGTTTCCTGAATTCCAATTCGCGAATCATCCCATCGCCACCGCGCCGTCGTCCATCACCGCCAGAGCCTTCACGGATACTCCATTCCCGCACCCGAATCGGATAGCGCAGTTCCAGCACTTCCGGATCCGTCATATGGGTATTGGTCATGTGTACTTGTACGGCCGAGGCACCGTGTGCGCCTGGCGTTGCACCCGACCCACCGCCGATGGTTTCGTAATATCCAAAACTTTCATCTCCGAAGAGTAGGTTGTTCATGGTTCCTTGGCTACAAGCCGCCAGGCCGAAAGCCTTGAGCAACGTATCCACTACCCGTTGCGAGGTTTCGGTATTGCCCGCCACAACAGCCGGACATTTTTCGGGATCGTTTGAAAAGGGTGGGTTAAGGAAAGACTCGGGTAAAATTAATCTAACATCTCGTAGAAGTCCTTCGTTTAGGGGCAGATCTTCGTCTAAGAGAAGCCGTAAAACATAGACCACTGCGCTATGGATAATGGCGGGCGTGGCATTAAAATTGGCTGGATGAACCGCAGAGGTTCCTGAAAAATCTATTAAAAGTAGCGGACGTTCCTCTGTAACCACTCGTTCTATTCGGACGGAAATTTGGTGACCATCGTCCAAAAACTCGGTCGCAAACAAGGGCGCTTGGCCTAAATCAACAAGGCGTTGAGCGATCCGCTCGGCGGCATGATGATAGAGTGCGTCCATATATAAGCATATGGTTTCGACACCAAATTGCGAACAAAGGTTTTGTAAAGCCCGTTTTCCAGCCATTAACGCGGCTAACGCAGCATTGATGTCTGCCAAGTTCTCATTTATGGCCCGCGTAGGGAAAGGGACGGATAGTAAGTGCTTCCGGATTTTTGTCCACTGAGGTTTTCCTTGGCGCACCAAATACATCGGTGGGATAACCACGCCCTCCTCGGCCAAGTTCTGTGCATCTGGCGGCATTGAGCCGGGACGTTTTCCGCCCAACTCGGCATGATGCGCACGGTTGATGACAAAGCCCACCCGTTTACCCGCATAAAATACGGGGGCGATCAAACTTATATCCGGTAAGTGAGAACCACCAAATGCTGGATGATTGGTAATGGCCACCTCTCCATCTTCCAACAACAATTCCTCTGCGACGGCACGGCCACACACCCCCAAGCCACCCAAATGAACCGGAATGTGCGGTGCGTTGGCCACCAACTCTCCACGACTGTTCAAAAGACCGCAAGAAAAATCCAACCGCTCTTTCACGTTTACCGAGAAGGCAGTTCGTCGCAACAAAGTGCCCATCTCGTCCACCACCGCCCGAAAGCGATTGATGAACAGTTCTAACTGAATAGGGTCTGGAATAGGTGACATATGATTTCTCTAAAAGACCAAGATACTTCCATTTGCTACACGATTCAACCAAAAGCCTTTGGCAAAATAGACACTTCCCCCTTGCAGGCCATTTATCCATTCTTGATGCCATGAAGATTCAAACGATAAGTAGTCATAAACTTGGGGCAATATAGACCTGACCTAAAAGTGACAAGTAAAAAGACAAAATTAATTTTTATTATACATTGAGAAGTTGATGGTCAACTCAGACCCAACAGCGGCGAGTGCAGACCAAACGGCAAAGAACAGGCATTCGGTTTGTGCATAGCCTGTTGGCCTTAGTCACCGCACTTTCAGCTCTTTTCAAAGCCGTTCGATAATATTGAGATGGGGTGGATAGGGTGGTAAATAGAAGATGAACAGTCCCTGTTTTGCCAAACCTCCAGACGTTCTTTGATTTTATGGGCCGAATGTATGCGCGCATTATCCAGCACGATTACGGTTGTTTTCTGGATTTCCAAGGAAAATGTATCCAATTTTGGGCGAACAAACTCGCTGCCAATTGTGTGTGCGCACGTGTCGAAAAACAGCCGGTTGTCGAACAAGAGCAAGCCCCAGATATGGAGTGACTTGCCTTTCTGTGCCGGAACTTCTATCTCTTCGCTTGGTTTTCCTTTCGGTCTTAGTCGGGTGCGCTTGAATCGGCACGCAAGTTTTTTAAAAAACGTCTAAGTGTTTTAAGACTGAATGTTCGGTTCAAATCCGCCTCCAAAAGTTTTTTGGCTTTAGAAAACCGC
>JAEUSQ010000054.1 GCA_016788705.1 Bacteroidetes Order II. bacterium | reverse complement strand
CAGCAAGCCTGAGTTTTGTCAGTGCGACTACGGCCACTGGCTCTTACGACAATGCCACTGGCCTCTGGACGCTCGGTAATATCGCCCCCGGAACCTATAGCCTGACGATTAATGTAACGGTGAATTAATAACTTCCGCCGCTTAACTTAAAAAATATGTACCAAAATTCCGGCTTAATTGGAGCGTGGCTTTCAAATCGTATGTTCCAAATAGGCAGATCGGTACAAATGGCTAAACATGAAAAAATGGTTACCCAGCAAAGGGTATAAAAGCGTATAGATTGGCAAGCCCACCCTACGAAACGGTGCATAAGATGAAACGCCTTGGTTATTCGTTGGATGTGTTTATTTTTGTTTCGTGCAAGGCCAAAAACCGTAATAAAAGTGTTTCAACTTGGTTGAAGAGCACCATTTTTTGTAACTCTTTTCCCGTTAGGTATATGGATATATGGCCATGCAAGGCCGCCAGAAATGCCAAACCAACTGTTGTGTCCTTCCAAACCGATACAAAGTGCTGCGTTAGTTCGTGGTGGGCTTGCGCTGTGTGGGAAAGGCAGGCTGGGTTCAGCACCGCCCCTTGCAAACCAAACATCAGTTGGTATAAGGTATTGTGTTCTAACGCAAATTGTAGATACTTCTTGGTCAGTACTTCCGGCGCATTCATCCCTCCATCCAACGAAATCGCTTGCTTTAGCCGTTCATACCCCATTAGCATCAAACGACACAGCAGCGCTTCTTTTCCGTCAAAGTGCGCATAAATCATGGGGGTACTGTATTCAATGCGCTGAGCAATCTTTCGTATGGTAAGCCCGCCCCAACCATCGGTTTTTGCAATCTGCAAGGCGGCATCCAAGATATTTACCTCTCGTTCCTGCCATTCCCGTTGTTTTCTCGAGGGTTTTTCCATGTTGTTGTGCGTGTTCACTTGAAGGTCGTTGCGTATAAACCAACGCCCTCCCTCTCATTTGGTTCGCTTGTCGTTAGGAGGAACAAAAAAAGGTTGCACCCTTTTCGGATACAACCTGCCCTAATGGTGCTCTATGCCAATTTCAGGCCGTTCCTTTCAAAATTTTATTCCAATACAAATATGGAAGTAAGTTCTTTTTTAACAGCCACATAGAGTAACGTTCCTTGGTTTGGTCAAACGGGA
Organism: Bacteroidetes Order II. bacterium; assembly: GCA_016788705.1. Classification (NCBI taxonomy): domain Bacteria; kingdom Pseudomonadati; phylum Bacteroidota; order unclassified Bacteroidota Order II.; species Bacteroidota Order II. bacterium. The sequence goes on along the minus strand of JAEUSQ010000054.1, from coordinate 5,112 downwards.
ACGAGGTCATGGGCTTGTTCTCGTAATCAAATTCTGCAAGGACTAATTTATGGTATCCGGTCACCAGCGGACAAGAGCCATAGCCTGTATAATTCCCGTTACCTTGCTTATTCTCCATTGTCGCCAAAAGATTTTCTACCAAGACGGGCGCTTGTTTACGAATGGCTGCCCCGGTTTTGGCATTTGGGGTACTTGTCGCATCTCCCGCCCCCCAAATATTGGCATAGCGGTTGTGTTGCAACGTATGCTTATTAATGTCTAACCACCCGAAGCCATTGCCCGGAACGGCTAATGGGCTGTCACGAATAAAGTCGGGAGCACTTTGTGGGGGTGTAGCGTGCATGATCTCAAAAGGAACCCCCACTTGTACCATCCGCCCGTCGTGACTGGTGTCCACCACCACACAGCCCATCCGTTCTAATTTTGCCTGATGGGCATGATGGTCAAACACTTCGGTCTCGAAAACCGCAATTTTTTCTTCGCCCCGTACTTCCACCAGATTATGACCAAAATGGGTTTCGATGTCGTATCGCTTAATAACTTCGTTTAAGGTTTTGGCAAATTCTGGAACGCCAAAAATGACTGTTCCACCCGAATAAAAATGGACACTGTCGTGTTTTAAAAGGCCGCTTTTCCTAAAATAATCGGCAGCCAAGTACATGATTTTTTGTGGCGCCCCCCCACATTTGATCGGTGTATTGGGAGCTGTGAAAAGAGCCTTGCCTTTCCCGCTAAAGTTTCTGATTAAGTCCCACGTTTGCGGCGCCCACTCAAAGCGGTAATTACTGGAAACCCCCTGGCGGTTTTCGATAGCAGACCGCAGCCCTTTAACTTTGTCCCAGTTGAGTTGAATGCCGGGACAAACCACCAATTGATCGTAGGTCACTTGATCACCATCCGAGAGGGTTACCTTGTTTTCGTCTGGCGAAAATCCGGTACAACCTGCCTGTATCCACTTCACATGCGAAGGCATGACCTCTTCTTGCGGACGGACGGTCTTTGCCACATCAAAGGCCCCACCACCAACCAAAGTCCAGGCTGGCTGGTAATAGTGTTTGTCTGCCGGATCCACAATTGCAATATCTAAATTCCGATTCTTCCGGTATAGTTGTGAAGCAATCGAAATACCGGCATTTCCACCGCCGATAATCAAAATCTGATGATGACGCATAGGGGTATGGTTTGGGGGTTGAACATTAGTTACAAGTAAATACAGGATATAAGTTGTTATTACAGGTTATAGTATAAAAAATAAATCAAGCAAAAACAATATGCAAAACGCTTTTTAGGCTTAAATTGTGTTACGACTTTTTTTCTATGTGCTTTGCAAGTGCTGGAAAGAATTGTTTTGAACGTTTTCACATATCCCCAAAAACCATGCAATCTACAGCCCCAACTCCCGACGCTTACGTTGAATCTTTACCAGAAGAACGGAAGCCTGTAATCCAAAAACTACGAGAGGTCATCTTAGAGAACCTACCCGATGGCTTCGAGGAAGAAATGAACTATGGCATGATTGGATATGTGGTCCCCAAATCCATCTATCCTGCAGGGTATCATTGCGACACTAAAATGCCACTACCGTTCCTGAATATTGCTTCGCAGAAACAGCATGTAGCGGTGTATCATATGGGAATTTATGCCGATCCGAACCTTATGCAATGGTTCAAAAGCGCCTACGCGGAACGGGTAAAAACTAAATTGGACATGGGCAAAAGTTGTATCCGGTTCAAAAATCCTGCCCATATCCCGTATGACCTAATCGGTGAATTGGCACGCCGGATGCCTCCACAAGAATGGATTGCTTTGTATGAAAAAGTTGTAAAACGTTGATGATTTAACCCGCCCAGAAGGTTTTGCCTGCCCAGATACCCAAAGCAGTGGCTCCAAAGCCCAAGCCAAGAGACGCCATCACATTAAGCAAAGCGGTGGTATAGTCGCTTCGTTGTACTAACGCTAGGGTTTCGAGGCTGAAGGTGGAAAAAGTGGTGTAAGCACCTAAAAAACCCGTTACAAAAAAGAGGCGGAATCCCGCCGAAATTTCGGTTTTCGCAAAATAGGGCAGTACCAAACCAATTAAAAAGCATCCCAATACATTGGCGATGGCGGTTCCCATTGGAAAAGCACCTCGCCAGAGGTAGGAAATGCCTACGGCGGTTGCGTAACGCATCAAAGCACCCAAGGCTCCACCGAGGGCAATAAAGAGAAGCTGCGGCTGCATTTTGCTTTTGGATAAGAAGGCGAAAATGGTAAATTACAACGATTCTGTACGATAAACCAATTAGAATGCCAAACCGTGACGCCATCAGCCGGAAGCATAAACTAGGGCAACCACCCGGCGCATTGCTCTATACCGGCACACCACGCACCGAAAAAGCCAGCTTTTCACTTACGAGCTACAACGATAAAACGCACTCGGAACACACTTATAATAACTTTGCGTCTTGTTTCGAGAAAACCATCCCTGGCTTTACCCACTGGATCAACATCGAAGGACTACATGATACCGAGTTGGTAGCGTCCATTGGCGAACGCTTTGGCATCCACCCGCTTACGCTGGAAGATGTGGTGAATACCCAAACACGCCCTAAATTCGAGGACTACGACGGTTATCTGGTAGTCATTCTGAAAATGATCCGCTTTGATCCAGAGGCCCGCAAGGTGATTACAGAGCAACTGGTGATCATCCTGAAAGACCGAATAGTCATCACGTTTCAGGAAAAAGATGGCGAAGATGCCTTCGATCATGTACGTCACCGCATCAAAGTTTCCAAAGGGCGGATCCGAAGATCGGGTGCAGATTATCTGTGTTATGCCCTCATGGATGCCGTTGTGGACTATTATTTTGAAGTGCTGGAGCGCATTGGTGATTTGGTGGAAGACTTAGAAGAAGCCCTGATCCAAGAACCCAAACAAGAAATGATGCACCGTCTGCACGACCTTAAACGGCAAATGATTATGCTCCGAAAATCAGTTTGGCCATTGCGGGAATTGATTAACAACATAGAACGTTCGGAAAATCCGCAAATTACCGACCATACCCATTTATACCTACGCGACCTAAAGGACCATATTGTTCTGGTCATTGATACCGTAGAAACCTACCGTGATTTATTGTCAGGGCTGATGGATTTGTACCTCTCCAGTGTTTCTAATAGGATGAACGAAGTGATGAAGGTCTTAGCAATTATTTCTACGGTGTTTATTCCGGTCACCTTTCTAGCGGGTGTTTATGGAATGAACTTCGATATTATGCCAGAATTACATGATCCGCGTGCATATTACATCCTTTGGGGAGTGATGATCCTATTGATGATTTCGCAAATTTTCTATTTTAAAAAACGAAAATGGCTCTGATTAGGCTTGTGGCATAGGCTTGGCTTTTTTTAACCGAAGTACCGTAATTTCTGGCCAGATGCCAACCCGCCCTGGAAAACCAAGGAAGCCAAAACCACGGTTCACATACAGAAATTTACCCACTTCTTCGTAGAGGTCTGCCCAGCGACGATACCTAAATTTAACCGGACTCCAGCGAAAACCTGGAATTTCAATCCCAAATTGCATCCCATGCGTATGCCCAGAAAGTGTGAGGGGCAAACGGGTCTCGTGCGATAACACTTCTTGTTCCCAGTGTGTAGGATCATGGCTGAGCAGGATCTTAAAAGCATTTTGCGGGACTTGGGCCAGGGCCTTATCCAGATCGCCGTGTTGCGGGAACGGTGGTAAGCCCCAGTTTTCCACACCAACAACGGCCAATTGTGCCCCATTTCTTTCGACGATATGGTGTTCGTTGCGCAAAAGCCGGAAGCCAATTTTTTCGTGATGCTGTGCCAATTTGACCAGATTTTGTTGCTTCGCCTCTATAGAGGGCCAAGACACATAATCGCCATAATCGTGATTGCCCAAAACTGAATAAAGACCATGTGGCGCTTTCATTTGTGCAAAAACTGCTTGCCATGCGTCCATTTCTTCGGCTTTATTATTGACCATATCACCCGTAAAAACAATGATATCGCTGCCTTGTTGATTGATTAGTTGTACACCGCGTGCCACCGCTTCTGGATCGTCAAAACTCCCCACATGTAAATCTGATATTTGGGTGATCGTAAATCCATCAAGGGCTTCGGGCAAGTCGGGGAAGATCAACGTCCGCCGACGAACCGTAAAGTTGTATTTGCCAAAGGTTACGCCATGAACAATACCCGCAAACGGAATACTGGCGAGGCCAAGCGCAACCATACTTACAAAACGACGCCGATCTTCTATTACGGGTGTTTCTGGGGCGATTTGTCCAAATTGTTTCAGTACCCAAACCCCACCTCCGCGTATCAATCGGTAGCCATCTTCCAGCAAGAGTGGGATCATAAATACGATTTTAGGGGCATACAGCAAGATCAAGCCGATCCCAATGAAGCGCATAAAGTCCGGCGAGGGCCGGTTTCCACTCCAGAATAACACGGTGGCCGCAAGCAGGCCAGTCCAAAAAATAAGGTGGATGGACCACCAAAGGATCACCGCCGTTTTCCGAAAGTGCGGCGCAAGTCCATCCGTAAGAGTACGTAAACCCCTGTAAGCATATACATCTAACAAGATCAGAAGACCTACAAAAATCCCGATCCGTAATATTGCTGGCATAGTATTTTGTTCAAAGAGATTGGTTATAAGAGTTGCCTCTTACGCCACTCAACACAAAAAGATGCCCGCTTCATCCGAATATTGGGCACGTTTAACGCAAACGTAACGCACAATGGGGTAATCAAATAGGTAGGGATGCCGTGCGTTTTAGATTAGAATAACGTGAGGTTGAACAGTCAATGCGCTGTCGTAGCAGTCGCCCTCGCACGACATGCTCTGCCGGTAGCCCCGCTTGGCCAAGTGCTTCCTGAATTTTGCACTGGCGTACTGGCTGCCTTGGTCGGAATGTACGATGGCCCCTGCTGCGAGGTTCCTTACATCCGAATGAACTACCTCGTTTTGTGCGCATAGTAGGCGCTACGGCTTACCCCCAATGCCGAGCACGCTGTTATGGTCGGGAACTGGCCGAGATGTTCGTCTATGAACTCGTAGGTCTTCACGATGTCGTCCGGCTGAAAATGAACAAGGCTTTTTTTA